>CAYXVJ010000019.1:0-6292 GCA_964468675.1 uncultured Oscillospiraceae bacterium | reverse complement strand
AGCAGGTCAAACAAACGGTACTTCTGGTTATGAAGAAGCAGCAGCTCAAGGCCTTATCGCTGGAATCAATGCAGCCCGCATGATCGACAAGAAAGAGCCATTGGTTTTAGATCGTTCACAAGCATATATCGGTGTCTTAATCGATGACTTAATCAGTAAAGGTACATTGGAGCCATATCGTTTAATGACATCTAGAGCTGAGTACCGTTTGATCTTGCGTCAAGACAACGCTGATCTACGCCTCACACCCATTGGCTATGACTTAGGTTTAATTTCAGAAGAACGTTTTGCTGCCTTTACAAAAAAGCGTGACATGATTGAAGCTGAAGTTAAGCGTTTACAGACATACCGCATACGACCCAATGAAGAGACAAATAAAGCGCTTGAAGCATTAGGAACAGCTGCCATTGCAGGTGGTGTTGCCTTAAGTGAATTACTAGCAAGACCTGAATTAAATTACCAGAACATTAAAGCACTTGATCCTGAAAGACCTGAACTAAGTGAGGATGTATGGGAGCAAGTGGATGTTATCTTAAGGTATGCAGGGTATATCAAGTTAGAAGAGCAGCGTATTAAGAAGTATCAAGAACTCGAGCGTCGTAAACTGCCTTTGGATCTAGATTACAAAGCTATTAAGGGATTAAGAAACGAAGCCAAAGATAAATTGGATCGCTATAAGCCTGTATCCGTTGGGCATGCAGGACGCATATCAGGTGTTTCTCCTGCTGACATTCAAGTCTTGATGGTGTATATCGACGCCAAACAAAAGCAAGAAAAGCTTGCTCTTAAAACTGCAGTTAGTGAAGGATTAGGCTCATGAGTGATGGTGTAGAGAATTTAAATGTAGCTGAAGAGAACTTTACTAAAGATGCTTTAATCGCCTACATCAAGGCAAGTCCTTGGCATGAGGCCTATGCTATATCGGATCTTCAAATTGAGCAGATGGCAACTTATGCAAAGATGCTTGTAGAGAAAAACAAAGTGATGAATCTCACTGCGATTACTGATGTGGAGGGTATAGCTGAAAAGCACATACACGATAGCCTTACAGCATTACCAGCCTTGGATCGACTCTTAGAGACAAACAAGACCATCAAAGTTGCCGATGTAGGTACAGGTGCAGGGCTTCCTGGTGTAATATTAAAGATTATGAGACCAGAAATAGAAGTTTACCTCATCGATTCTTTAGCTAAGCGGATTAGGTTTCTTGAAGACGTGTCCGAACAATTGGGTTTCGAAGATTGTCATTGCTTACACTTACGTGCAGAAGATGCAGGCAGGTCAGCTGAACTTCGAGCCAATATGGATTTTGTGATAGCTAGAGCGGTTGCCGAGCTTCGCATACTAGTGGAGTACTGCATTCCCCTTCTTAAAGAAGGTGGTATCTTCTTAGCTATGAAGGGCAAGTTAGACAGTGAAGTTTTAGATGCCAAGGGTGCACTCTTTCTATTAGGCGGTACAATCGTAAGAGAAGAAGCCTTTGATCTTGCAGGTAGTGATATGAGTCGCAGCTTGATAGAGATCAAGAAAGTGAAGACCACACCTAAAATCTACCCTAGAGCTGCAGGTAAATTACAAAAGAAGCCGCTTTAAATTGGGCTTTTGATCGCTTGCTTAGAAATCCATTTCATGGAAGCGATATGTTATAATGTAGTGGTATGCAAAGCAGTAGTAAATACAGTGATATCAGATATTTGGAGGTTCGCTAGTGGCGAAAATGAAGCGTTCCGCAAAGGAGCAGGCCAAGCTTGATCAAAGTGTTGACGAGCTTTTTAAACTCAACATAGACAATATTGTACCTATCGATCTGGAAGACGAGATGAAGTCCAGCTTTATCGATTACGCAATGAGTGTTATTACGGATCGTGCGTTACCGGACGTTAGGGATGGTTTAAAGCCTGTACATAGGCGAATCCTTTATTCGATGTTTACCCAAGGGTTCACACCAGAAAAGTCTTATCGTAAGTGTGCCGCTACAGTCGGTGACGTTTTAGGTCGCTTTCACCCACACGGTGACGCGGCTGTTTACGATGCACTCGTACGTTTAGCACAAGACTTCTCACAGCGTCATACCTTGGTCGATGGCCATGGTAACTTTGGTTCACGTGATGGTGACCCACCTGCTGCGTATCGTTATACAGAAGCACGTTTAACGCGTATGTCCATGGAGTTGATGCGTGACATCAATAAGAATACGATTGACTTCCAACCTAACTTCGATGACCACGAGATGGAACCTACTGTATTCCCGGCAGGTTTCCCGAATCTCCTAGTTAATGGTTCTACAGGTATTGCTGTAGGTATGGCTACAAACATCCCTTCGCATAACCTAGGCGAATTAATTGATGGTACGATCCATCTTATGCGCAATCCAGATGCAGATTTAGATGAGATGATGCAGATTGTAAAGGGACCTGACTTCCCAACCGGGGGCATCATTATGGGTGTGTCTGGTATCCGTGAAGCATATGCTACTGGCCGCGGTAAAATTGTTGTAAGAGCACACTGTGAAATTGAAGAGTTTGGAAATAACCGCTACCGCATCATCGTCAACGACCTACCATTTGCAGTCAACAAAGCAAGGCTCATCGAAAAGATTGATGAACTTGTTAAAGACAAGCGTATTGAAGGCATCTCGTTTATTCGAGATGAGTCAGACCGTAATGAAGCGGTGCGTATCTGTATTGAACTGCGTTCAAATGCCAATCCTAATGTTGTATTAAACCAACTCTATAAGCATACCCAGCTACAAGATAACTTCAATGCAAATATGCTCGCGTTAGTCCCTGATGAGCGCGGTGTCTTAGAGCCAGAGATGGTGACATTGATTAGTGCACTAAAGTACTACATTGAGCACCAAAAAGAAGTAACCATTCGTAGAACTCAGTTCGACCTTGAAAAAGCAGAAGCAAGGCGTCACATCGTCGAAGGTCTATTGAAGGCCATCGACCGTATTGATGAAGTCATTCGCATCATTCGTTCATCTTCAACAGAAGATGAGGCAAAGACAAGACTATCTGAGCGTTTTGATTTCTCTGATCGTCAATCACAACATATCGTTGATATGCGTCTGGGTCGTTTAACAGGTTTAGAGCGTGATAAGCTTGCAAGTGAATATGAAGAGTTAACTGGAAGAATTGAATTCTTCAAAACCATATTGACAGACGAGCATGTCCTCATGGATATCATCGAGGCAGATATGATGCAAGTCAGAAATCGTTTTGCTGATGAAAGAAGAACTGAGATTGATCCGTTTGCTGAGGAGATTACTGATGAATCACTCATCAAAGAAGAGCAGGTCATGGTTACCTTAACTCACTTTGGTTATGTGAAGCGTCAACCTGTTGATACGTATCAAAGTCAACATCGTGGTGGCCGTGGCATTAGCGGCATGACCACAAGAGATGAAGACTATGTTGAGGTCATGAAGGCAACGTCTACACATGACATGTTGCTCTTCTTTACCGATACAGGCCGAGTCTTTAGACTTAAGGCCTATCAGATACCAGAATCGTCTCGTACAGCAAGAGGTATGGCTATTGTAAACCTCTTAGCATTGGAAGCAGATGAAAAAATCCAAACCATGATTGCCATTCGTGATCCTGAAGAAGGTGGATACTTAAGCTTTGTCACCCGTAATGGTCAAGTCAAGCGTACAGAACTACAGCTCTTCAAGAACATCAACAAGTCAGGCTTGATTGCCATCAACTTGAGAGCAGATGATAAGCTGGTCAAGGTTCTTAGAACCCATGGTGAAGACGAACTGATTATTGCCACATCGGCAGGTATGTCCATTCGTTTCGCTGAAGAGGATGCAAGACCAATGGGTCGTGACACTTCTGGCGTTAGAGGTATTAGCCTCAAGAACGATGACTTTGTTATCGGTGCCTTGATTGTCGATCCAGACAGTCACATGCTTGTCATCTCTAGTAAGGGCTTTGGTAAGCGCACCAGCTTCGATGAGTACCGTACACAAAACCGTGGCGGAACAGGTGTCATGACCTATCGTGTAACTGCTAAGACAGGACAAGTCGTTGGTGTAGCACCGGTAGAAGACGACCAAGATATCTTATTGGTTAACGACGAAGGTATAGTAATTCGCTTGAATGCAGGTGAAGTACCGATCCAAGGTAGAGCTGCTCGAGGCGTAACCTTAATGCGTTCACAAACTGCAGAAGTAGTCGATGTAGCTGTCTTAGCCCATGAGGAAGACTTTGAGATCGATCCACTCGACACGGATGCCAAGGAAGAGGAAGGCTTAGAAGATATAGATACAACAGAAGAGGCACACACCTTAACTGATGGTGAAGATCAAGAAGAGATAGAAGCAGAGGATGATACGTCAGGAGACGATGTATAAATCTTAAACAATGTATAAAGAACAGCCCGTTACAAGAATTACTTTGTAACGGGCTGTATTGCTATGGATCTATATTGATTTAGCAGCTATAGACCTACTAGACCATCTAAGACCGTGCGTATGGCTGTAGCAGATTTTTTCAAATTTGCTTGCTCTGTAATACTTAATGGCAATTCAAGTATTTTCTCTACACCGTGCCTGGATATTAAAGCCGGTACACTGACAACGACATCGTCTAGACCATACTCACCATGGACACGACAAGAAATAGTTCTGACTGATGGTAGTGGTTGGAGGAGGGACTCGATGATGGTGGAGGTAGAAACTCCTATACCATAGTAGGTTGCACCTTTTCTTTTGATGATGGCACTTGCTGCATCTTTTGTTTGTAAGGCAATTTGCCTTTGATCTGCTTCAGTAAAGTTGATCCCTGCAGTTCTAGCATAGTCTTCAATAGAGAAGCCTGAAATATTAGTGGCACTCCATGCAGGAAACTGTGATTCGCCATGCTCGCCCATGATGTAGGCATGAATGTTCTTAACATCTATATTTAATTTTTCGCCCAATAAGTAACGGAAGCGGATACTATCTAGTACAGTACCCGAGCCGATGACCTTCTCATGAGGGATATCAAGCCACTCTTGATACTTATAGGTAAGGACATCAACAGGGTTTGCCACGATTAAGACCAAGCCACCATTGTAGTGCGGTTTAATGTCGTTTGCGATTTGATGACCGATCTTAGCATTTCTTGCCACTAAGTCCATTCTTGTTTCGCCAGGCTTTTGATTAGCACCTGCAGTGATGACGATGATGTCGGCATCCTTAACGGCTTCATAACCACCCGCATAGATATCCATATCGTTTAAAAAGGGAAGACCATGGCTGATGTCCATCACTTCACCTTCAGCTTTATCTTTATTCACATCGACGAGGACAAGCTCTTGTACTTGAGTTCGAATGGCCATGACATATGCTGTGGTTGCACCGACTGCTCCAGCACCGATGATGACGGTTTTAATGCCTTTTTCTTTCATAATTCACCTCTTAGTTTTAGTTAGCCTAGGGTAATTGCTTTGATTTCAGTGTAGCACCAGCCACAGTTAAGATTGGTATCAATAGCGCTACTGCATTTCTTCTTGTGCACTAGATTAAATTCTGATTTGCTAAAAATGATCGATTGCTAAACTGATCTTATATAAAGAATTAAGATGAATCATAGTAGAAGTGTAAAGGATCTAAAATGAAGTGCTTCAAAAAGCGATTTGAGTTCTTGTGTATACATCTATCGTATACGTATATATTTTTCATACTTGCCAAAAGAGGATTCAATTACTTGGCGATGAAGAAAATGTTGGCGATTGATCCAAGTTTAACGGTGCAAGAGCTAGGAACAGCTCAGAGCAAGATACTGGATTCTTTTAGAACAGGAAGTTTACTAGCCTTAGTTCTGATAGCCATACTTCTAGCTGTAGCTCTATACTATAGTAAGGATATCTTAATGAGATATACCAAAGTAAAGAATACGCTATTGCAAGCAGGTATGAGTTTGTCTATCTTTTTTGTTCTACTTCAATTACTAGCTAGGCTATTCAATCAGTATGAGATTCATCTTGCACTCGAACTCCTTGCCTTCTTAATGCTAGTAGGTATATCCATATTAGCTGGGAGTACATTCTCAAGGCTTATAGGGACGAGCGAAAAATAATTAAGAGTATTAAATACTCAAGCCGCATCTTATATACATACGATTAAACGAATGAAGCTTTTGCATGTGCAGGAGCTTTTTTCATTACTAAAACCATAAGGTTTAGTTCAAGGAATTTAAAACGCCCGG
The DNA here is from genome assembly GCA_964468675.1 of uncultured Oscillospiraceae bacterium. Classification (GTDB taxonomy): domain Bacteria; phylum Bacillota; class Clostridia; order Saccharofermentanales; family Fastidiosipilaceae; genus CAYXVJ01. The sequence goes on along the minus strand of CAYXVJ010000019.1, from coordinate 95 downwards.
CGGCGTTGTAGAATTGCTTAAAGAAATTGAAGAAATGTAGTTGACAAAGCTCTTCTTTAGGTGCTATTATAGCTGAGCGCCTCGCGAGCGGGGCC
>CAYXVJ010000018.1:0-19812 GCA_964468675.1 uncultured Oscillospiraceae bacterium | reverse complement strand
TTGAAATGTTTAGCAATGAGAACAAATCAGGAAACGTAACGATGAAACCATATGAAGTAGTCGTATTTAAGAAGTAATCTTCACTCTACATACTAGAGATCACCTGGATATAAGATGTTCGTACTTAACCAGGTGATCTCGCTATATCCAATGTGTAGAATGAATTAATATTAATTTTCAGGGTGTCCATTTGGATCAGTAAATATTGAATTGTAGCCCATATGGATATAACCGTCTGCTAGAATGCTATAACAATGTTATGGCAGTTAAAGAATTAGACAGCGTTAGTAATTTTTGGTCCAGGGTAGATCATCAACTCTCTATCCTTAATTTAACTTATCGTGATTTGTGGATTTCTACGAAGACTTCCTATAGCACAGGTATGGGATGGAAGCAGAAGAATCGCTATCCTGTAATTGAAGTTTGTGTTGAGATTGCCCGTATCCTGGGAACAACTGTTGAATACCTAGTTACAGGCGTAGAAATTGCCTTTACTGATGACGATTTTGCCATTGAGCATGCAGATGGCTTAGTCTTCTCAGAGATCGCTGGCCCAGAATTTCAACCTAGAAGCATTCCTGCTGATATCTTAAGTGAATTGACTTATATGAACGACGATCAATATCGCATGCTACGCATCTTTCTAAGGCGCATGAGGGGTTCAGAATAATAAAATTATATAATGTGTTTATTTTATCGCTGCTTCGGCAGCTTTTTTGTTTTTATAGAGTTCTCTATGTGCTAATCCTGTAAATAGAATATGCTAAACTGTTATGATATAAGAAAGTGATATTGAACAGGCTTTTGAATGAATCTCATTGGAGGAACGTATATGTATTTTGATAAAGACACCAAAGCAGTTACAGAAGTTTTAGACCGTAAGGATGTAAACCCTGTAGAGACTTGGGACGTAGAAGCTATTTTTGCAACAGACGATGCATGGGAAGATGCATTTTCTAAGTTAGAAGCAAGCTTATCCAAGTTCGCTGACTATCAAGGCCGTCTAAATGAATCACCAGAGGTGTTTCTAGAAGCACAAACCACTATGGAAGAGGTATCAATCGAGTTTGGTAAACTCTATGTTTACTCACACTTGAGACATGACGAAGATACCGCAAATCCAAAGTATATGGGTATGCAATCACGTGCTATGGCTTTAGGTGCAAAATTAAGTGCTGCAGGTTCTTGGTTTGATCCAGAAATGGCAGCTCTCTCAGATGAAACATTAAATGAATATATCGAACATGAAAAGGTAGCCATGTATGCGCATATGTTTGATGACTTAAGACGTAATCGTAAGCATATTCTCTCAGATAAAGAAGAAAAGATTTTAGCACAGCTAAGCCCTGTCACAAGTTCTGCTACCGAGACATTTGGTATTTTGAATAACGCAGATTTAAAGTTCCCTGAAATCGAAGACGAAAACGGTAATATGGTGGAACTCACCCATTCACGTTATGGCAAAATGCTTGAATCCAAGAACCCAAGGGTTCGTAAGGATGCATTTCAGAAGCTTTATACCGTTTACGACCAGTTTAAAAATACCCTAGCAACAACCTTATCTTCTAGCACAAAGGGTCACAATATCTCAGCCCAAATCAGAGGCTTTGATACCGCTCGCGGTCAAGCATTGTTCTCTAACAATATTCCTGAAGCGGTCCACCAAAACTTGATCGATACAGTTGGTGCAAACTTGCATTTACTCCATCGTTATATGGACTTAAGAAAAAAGATCCTCGCTGTAGATGAGATGCACTCTTACGATCTATATGTCTCGCTCTTGCCAGATATAGATATGCACTTCACAATCGAAGAAGCACGTGATATCTCCTTGAAAGCACTTGCACCAATGGGTGAGGAATATGTCTCCATTGTTGAAAAGGCTTTCGATGAGCGCTGGATTGACTTTGCTGAGAATCGCGGTAAGAGAAGTGGTGCATATTCAAGTGGTACATATGGAACAAACCCATACATCCTCATGAACTGGCAAGGTACACTAGATAACCTCTTTACCTTATTACATGAATTAGGCCACAGCGTACACTCATACTATTCAAGAAGTGAGCAGCCATATGTCTATGCTGGTTATTCCATCTTCTTAGCAGAGATTGCTTCCACGACAAACGAGAATCTCTTAACGGACTATCTCTTGAAGACAGAGACCGATCCTAAGGTTCGTGCTTACGTCATCAACCATTATTTAGACGGTTTCAAAGGTACAGTCTTCCGTCAAACACAATTTGCTGAGTTTGAGCATCAGATACACTTGGATGACCAAAACGGCGTTGCATTGACAGCAGAACACATGACCAAGTTCTACAGTGACTTGAACCGTAGATACTATGGTGAGGCGCTAACCTTCGACGATGAGATTGGCCTTGAGTGGTCTAGAATCCCACACTTCTACTACAACTACTATGTCTATCAGTATTCAACAGGTTTTGCAGCAGCAACCGCATTCTCGAAATCCATTCTAGAAGATGGTCAAGAAGCTGTAGACCGTTATATCGGTTTCTTAAAAGCAGGTAGTTCTCAATATCCATTAGAAGTGCTACAAGAGGCAGGCCTCGACATGAGCACACCGGAGCCAATTGAAGCTGCAATGAAGGTGTTTGGAACATACTTAGATGAGCTGGAAGGTGTTTTATAAGTGAGACCTAAGTTTCTCCTATTTGATGCTGACGATACGCTGTTTGACTTTAAACGGGCTGAACGTGAAGCCATGCATGATGTGCTAACAAAGAATCTCTTGCCAACAACGCCAGAGGTCTTGGATAAGTACGCAACGATTAATCTGCAGTTATGGAAAGCACTTGAAAAGGGTGAAGTAACGAGGCAAGAACTATTCTCGCTTCGTTTCACTCGCCTCTTGGATTACATCCGGCAAGAAGCTGTATGGCACAAAGAATGGGAATTAGATGACTTTGATTGGGATGCTGCTAATGGTGAAGTGTATAACGAAAGATTCTTAGATGCACTCGCGAGGCAACCCTTCTTAGTTGCAGATGCAGAGAGCGTGATTCCAGAACTTGCCGAAAGCTACACGATTGCTTTAATTACGAATGGAGTGGAGCGGGTTCAAAGACTAAGGTTACAGATGTCGCCATTGGCAGAGCATGTTGAAGCAGTGTTTGTATCAGAAGCGCTAGGTGTAGAAAAGCCAAGTCCTCTATTCTTCGAACAAGCGTGTGATGCTTTAGGCATCGAGGATCGTCAAGAAGCCTTGGTTATTGGTGATTCCTTATCCGCGGATATCCGTGGAGGAAATCTATCAGGTATTAGGACTTGTTGGTTTAACCCTTATGGTCAAGCTTTACCTGAAGGTGAAGATGTTCCTGTTCCTGATTACGAGATTGCATCGCTACGCGAGTTGCCGATGTTGCTTGGGATAATTTAAAAAAGAATTTGGATGGTGATGTGATGGATACGCGTTTCAATTGGACAAAATTACTTGTGCATGAGCGAAGTAGGCCGTCACATCGCTTATCTAGCGGTACAAGCATTACTGAACAAGATCTTGATACTAGAAATCTGTTCGAGCAAGACTACCACCGCATTATCATGAGTGCGTCGTTTCGTCGCCTCCAAGATAAAACACAGGTCTTCCCATTGGATCGTTCCGATTTCATCAGGACGAGGCTGACCCATTCTCTTGAGGTCAGTTCACTTGCAAGATCCCTTGGGCAAAACATTGCTCATGAAATATACTTCAGAAGTTTAGATCCAAGTATGACGTCTCGAGTTGTCACCGAAATGTGTGATCTCTTACTAGCTGCAGGCCTCCTGCACGATATAGGGAATCCACCCTTTGGCCACTATGGGGAGACGACGATTCGCGATTGGTTTGGACGGCAGTTAGGTCAATTAGAGTTTCATGGTAAGACACTAGACCGTTTGCTGACAGATCAAATGCAAGCCGATTTCTTGCATTTTGAAGGTAACGCACAAGCACTTCGCCTATTAACAAAATTACATTTCTTAGTAGATGAGCATGGCATGAACTTAACCTTGCCTGTTTTAGCTACACTCATTAAATATCCTCAACGATCGACTGAAGTTGACGCCGGAAGCCTTGACATCAGTAAGCAAAAAATGGGGTATTTTTACGCTGAAGAAGATTTGTTTAAGAGAATTGTAGATGCTACAGGCACTGGAGGTCGTAGGCATCCGCTTACGTATATCTTAGAAGCAGCAGACGATATTTCATACCGTACAGCAGATATAGAAGATGCATATAAGAAACACCATTTTACTTTTGGAGAACTGCGAGATGCCTTATACAGTAGCCAATATTTAGTACAGGCGACAGATAGTGAAGAAGGGGTGTACTTACGTCAGGTTGAGCTATTAGAGAAATTGCGTGAAGAAGCAAGGTCTAGACGAATCGATAAGCCTGAATTGTATGCAGTGCAGAACTGGGTCGTCCGTATTCAAAGCCAACTAATTACTGCTGCTGGTACCGCTTTTTGTGACCACTATGAGGAGATAATGAATGGACGTTTTGAAGGGGATATCTTGCATGAACCAGATGGTGGCTTAATGTTAGAGACCTTGGGTGATATCGCTCGAGAACGGGTATTTCGTTCAAGGACCATCGTCCAGATGGAGATCTCTGCTCATAAAATAATCAGCGGGCTATTAGATGCCTTTGTACCTGCCTGTATCTACTGGGATACGGATGTGGAGCAATCTTCATTGGAGCCGCGTTTAATGTCGATTGTCTCAGACAACTATAAGCAAGCGTACTACAACTATAGCCAAGGTAAGGATCCAGTTGAAAAACTCTACTTACGCTTGCTGTTAATTACCGACTACATCTGTGGTATGACCGACTCCTACGCCAAGGATTTATACCACCAGTTACAAGGGGTATAGCAAGCTTTACATTGCGCCTTTTAATCTGTAAACTATGCAGAGTTTTGGAGGGCGTATGTTCAGTCAATTTTCACGTTCAGAATTGGTAATGGGTAAGGCAGCTGTCTTGGCTTTGAGGGCAAAGCGAGTGGCTGTTTTTGGTGTTGGTGGCGTTGGTTCATTTGCAATAGAAGCACTGGCCAGAGCAGGTATTGGCTATTTTCTACTTGTGGATAACGATGTTGTATCAATAACGAACATCAATCGTCAATTGGTAGCTCTTCATAGCACCATCGGATTAAGCAAGGTTGATGTAATGAAAGAGCGTATCTTAGACATCAATCCCGAAGCTATAGTAGACGTGAAAAAAGAATTTTACTTACCTGAGACAGCAGATTCTATTTTATCTGGAGAACTCGATTACATCGTCGATGCGATCGATACAGTGACAGGTAAAATTAGCCTTGTTGAAGAAGCAAAGAAGCGCAGTATTCCAGTCATCAGTGTCATGGGTGCAGGAAACAAGATGGACCCAAGTCGTTTTGAAGTAACAGATATATCTAAGACCTCTTATTGCCCTTTAGCGAAGGTGATGCGCCGTGAATTAAGAGACCGTGGGATTAGGTCACTTAAAGTCGTGTATTCTAAAGAAGAGCCGATTAAGCCTAAAGTAGATGAGTCAGCTTCAGGAGCTGAGCGTCGCGGTACTACTCAAAATGGTGTACCAGGCTCAGTGTCATTTGTACCACCAGTCGCTGGCATGATCGCCGCATCTGAGGTGATTAAGGATTTGATTGAGCACTCTGATACATCAAAAGTTTCATCTGAACTTGCAAAAACTCATGTCTAACATTAAGTTTTTAAACAGGAATAAACCGAACTTACATTCGCTATCTTGATTTTGTGATACAATGAAATACATTCAATAGAGTACCTATTGCTTCTAATAAGATCTTAGAAGGCAGCACGATTTTTATCTTTCTGATATTGATAGAATCAGAAAATCTAGTAAATAAGGTATTTTCGACATGTTTGGATACATTTAAATCGTTCTAGATATGAAAAAATAGTATCATGAAATATAAAAGCTTAGGAGATCATTATGTATAAATCAATCGATTTGTTTGCTGGAATTGGAGGTATCCGATTAGGCTTTGAGAAAGCTTTTAAAGAGACTATAAAAACTGTTTACGTCAGTGAATGGGATGCCAAGGCAAAGGAGACATATAAAGCTAACTTTGATGATCCGTTTGAAATTGCTGGAGATATAACTAAAATTGATGAAACACAGATTCCAGCTCATGATATTCTACTGGCAGGCTTTCCGTGCCAAGCATTTTCGCTGGCTGGAAATAAACGTGGTTTTGAAGATGCAAGAGGAACCTTGTTTTTTGATGTAGCAAGAATCGTTGCCCACCATAAACCTTCTGTAGTATTTTGCGAGAATGTAAAGAATTTAGCAAGCCACGATAAAGGTAAAACCCTTAAGGTAATTAAACGCGTTTTACATGATCTTGGCTATACCGTTTTTGATGATATCCTGAATAGCAGAAATTTTGGTGTTCCACAAAATAGAGAGCGCATTTATCTCGTAGCTTTTAGAAATGACATTGCCCCAGAAACATTTGAATTTATTCAAAGCACAGATAAGAATCAAGTCATCAGTCATATTTTGGAAGAGTCTGAAGTGTCACCTAAATACTATCTCTCTAATGTTTACTTGAATTCCTTAATTAAGCATAAGGAACGCCATGCTAAAAAGGGAAATGGTTTTGGTTATGAGATTAGGGATTTAGACGATGTGGCAGGTGCGATTGTTTGCGGCGGCATGGGTCGTGAGAGAAACTTAATTGTTGACACCAGGCTGACAGACTTTACACCAGTAACCAATATACGTGGTGAGATCAATAGAGACTACGTAAGGAAGATGACACCAAGAGAGTGGGCTCGCTTACAAGGTTTTCCCGACACATATAAATTTGTAGTAGCAGACACACACCTCTATAAACAATTTGGTAATACAGTGACTATACCAGTCATTGAGACGATCGCAATGCAAATCAAAGAGCATTTGGACTCTCTTAAATCAAAACGTATATACCTAGAGGAGCAAGTAAAAGCGGATACTCCTGAATATCCCACAAGGATAAGCGTATGATCACATCCAATAAAGGTGAATGGTCAGAACTGTATGCTTTCTTACGCTTGCTAGCCGATGGAAAGGTCTATGCTGCCAACGAATCATTAAATAAGATGGATAAAATACACTTGCCTATTTTGTCTATCATACGTGAGGAAACTTTAGGTCAAAGGATTACATATGATATACACTCTGATGTATCTATATCGATAAATCAAAAGGAAATTATGAGTATCGATAGGGAAACTTTTGATCGAGAAGCTAAACGGCTCCTTGCAGTCATTAACGATTCTAAATCAAGAGGATCTTTTGCTATTCCTGAAACAGAAGCGTTCATGAACAAGATATTAGCATCTAAAATATCTGCTCCTGCCAGTACTAAGTCGGATATTACCATGAATATCATTGATATAAATACTGGTTTCAGTCCCATTGTAGGTTTCAGTATTAAATCCGAGTTGGGGGCTGCTCCAACTCTTTTAAATGCAGGACGAACAACCAATTTTATCTTTCGACTAGACCATTTTCAGGCGCTGATACTAGATGATTCGACAGGGGAGTATCAAGCTAAAAATGATGCCAGATTTATGCGGGTAAAAGAGCGTATCAGCACAATAGCAAAAGCAGGTGGAAAATTCACTTTTTCTCACATGCATAATAAAGTGTTTCGGGACAACCTCATGCTCATCGATAGCAAGATGGTAGATATAATCGCAGAAACATTACTGTATTACTACCGTGATGGCATTACAAACTGCTTCGATCTTGTTGAAGAGCTTAAGAGACAAGATCCTATGCAGTACCACAATGATTATGCATATGCATACAAGTTTAAAAAGTTCTTAACAGCAATCGCTTTAGGTATGAGGCCTGCAACTGTTTGGAATGGAATCGATGAAGCTAGTGGTGGTTATCTAGTCGTTAAGCCAAATGGGGATGTGCTTGCCTACCATATCTATAACCGTGACTGCTTTGAAGAATATTTGCTCAAAAATACAAAATATGAAACAGCTTCGACATCAAGACATGGATTTGGTGATATCTATACTGTAGATGGACAAGCATATATAAACTTGAATCTGCAGATTCGTTTCCTATAAGCTTTCAAACGAGTGATTTAGTTGGAGTAAAAATAATTAAGCGCCAATCCGACCTAGGGATGTGGCGCTTAAAATTTGTAGTATTATTTTGCTCTTGAAGGTTTACTAATCTTCTTTTTTATCTTTGTCTTTGCGGCGATTCATTGCTTCTTCAATAGCCTTGTGTAAGAAATTTTGGCTTAAGAACGGAGCAATGGACATGATGTCATCAAAGCTTCCTGTCTCATCTAAATGCCTGTTAGCAAGTTCTTGCAAGGTGTCTTGGTCCAAGAATGGAGCAAAGCTTGTGATGTTGTCGATTGTGCCACCAGCTTTTATATGCTGATTGATGACTTTGCTTAGTGTTTTCCTTCCGAGGAAGGGTGCTAGATTTACTAGCTTATCTAGCTTGCCTCCTTCTTCTAGATGCTTGTTTACTAGATCTTCTAGGGTCGTGCGATCTAGAAATGGAGCTAAATTCGAAAAGTCGTCAAACTTGCCACCGCGTTCCATATGTGTCGTTATTAGTTCACGAAGCGTTCTTCTGTCTAGGAAGGGTGCTAAACCTGTGATGTCTTCAAAGAGTGCTCCATCTTCTAGTGCGCTAAGCACGAGATCCTTTAAGACGCTACTACTGACAAAGGGTGCAATAGAAAATAAATTGCTGATATCAAAAGGCTTATCTTTATCCTTCTTCTTTTCTTTGATACTTTCTTGGACCAGTGCCTCTGTCTTTCTTGGTTCTAATGCAGGTGCAAATTCTACGATTTCCTCTATTTCTATGGGCTTATCCAGGGGTTTATCTTCTACGATGTGTTCTACAATGGCAGCGCTTCTGCCATTGGACAATAAGTCATCGATTGAACAATCGAGAATATTGGCTAATTCTGGTAGTTTGCTGATGTCGGGCATGGTCTGGCCACGCTCCCAGTTACTGACAGCTTGAAAGCTAATATTTAGCTGATCGGCTAAGTTCATTTGCGTAAGATTCTTAGCCTTTCTGTAGCGGGCAATGTTTTGACCGATACGATCCATATCAAATTCGAATGTATTGTCCACGTCTTTGTCCTCTGCTTTCTGTGATCTAAAATTAAAGTTCCACATTTTGTCTACCTCCGATCTATCTGCCTACAGTGTGGCAAATAATATGGGTAGAATCGAACAAGCGGTGCTTGAGTTATAGCAATTCAACTGCCGCTTGAGTTTAGAGGAAGCGGTGTGGATCCAGCTCCTCTGGGGAATCTGGCTTCTCAATGCGCCTGATACGCAACCTTCTAAGGCAGCTACCATCTTCTGGTCCACCTGCACAGTAGGCAAGGAGGAGAGAGCCATCAGAATTGAAATGAATGGCTGTATAGCAAAAGCCGCTCAAGGGATCGTCTTCTAGGATTACAGGCTTAGACCAATCCTTACCTTCGTTTTTTGAGATGGCATAGACAAGTGGAGTTCTGCCATGCATCTCTGGGTAGACTTCTCTTGTTACATAGTTAGGGATAGGATTCCAAATGGCGAAGAGCTCATCTGTATATGGGTTTCGCTTTAAGGACATGGGTGAATTCGGTGATGAGAAGCGAGATGGTACTGGATCAGACCAGCTTTCACCTTCATCGTGGGAATACATCTCATATTGATAGCCTTTGTCTGTTCTAGCCCAGCCATAGAGCGCACCATTCTTTAGCTCTAGAACACCAGGTTCTTGCAAACCTGCAGAACTACCTCGGCTACTGATGGATGACGGTCTGGATTCCTGCCATGTTCTGCCATCGTCATCTGAATACATGAAGTAGGCAATTGAACGCCAATCGTAGCCTGGGGCTTGTGCTCCATCGGATTGTAAGGTTCTGTGGTAGGCGCAAGGATTGATGAGGCGGCCACTTTTAAGTTTAACGATTCGGTCGTTGTTACTGACGTAGTGACCGGGACCGGTCGTACAATTTACACCCTTAGACCAGGTGAGTCCTTCATCGGAAGAACGCCTCATATAGGCTCTTCCATCAAACATGCTTAAACGTCTGAAATAGATTAAGCCAATATCTTCGTTGTTTAAACGGATCAAGGAGACACTCATTAAGTTTTTCTCTTCACCTTCAGGCGAGAAGAGCATCTTGGGTTTCGTCCAAGATCTGCCTTGGTCACTAGAATACATCACGGCAATGCCTGCTGGTTCTGCATCGTCGCCTTTCTCTGCGATATACCTAGAGAAGGCGAACATGAGTTTACCGTCTTTTAATTCTAGGAATGATCCTTCACTGTTTCTGGGATTGCCAATACTTGGAGCCAAATCGAGCATGATATTACCTGTTACCATATATCTACCTATCGTCTTTAACTGTTGATCTTGATTTGATGATAACGTTTTTCAAATCTTTATGCCATGGTTCTAGTATGTATTTGACAGAACAAATTGCTTGAAACACAATACAACTAGTACGTACAGGGGGAAGACACTGTGAGTATTCTGGACATCAAGCAACTTACAAGGGACTATGGACAAGGCCGTGGTATCTTCGATTTGAGTTTATCGATCGAAGAAGGTGAAGTCTTTGGATTTTTAGGACCAAATGGTGCAGGTAAGACGACGACGATCCGCCACCTGATGGGCTTTATCAAGCCCCAAGTAGGTACTTGTACGATAAGGGGATTGGATTGCTGGCAGAGCCGAGATAAGATTCAAAAAGATCTGGGTTATATTCCTGGTGAAATGTCCTTCTTTGATGATTTAAGTGGCAAAGCATTTTTAGACTTTATTGATCGCTATCGCCATCCAGGAGGGTCTAAAGCTGATGTTCAATCTAGAACAAAAGCACTTCTGGAACGTTTTGAGCTGGATCCTGGTGCTAAATTAAAGAAGATGAGTAAGGGGACGAAGCAAAAGGTCGGTATAGTTGCAGCCTTCATGCACGATCCATCTGTCTACATATTAGATGAACCAACAAGTGGCCTTGATCCTTTAATGCAATTACGCTTCATTGACCTATTACTTGAGGAGAAAAGACGGGGTAAAAGCATCTTGTTATCTTCGCATATGTTTGAGGAAGTCGAACGGACTTGTCACCGTCTTGCGATTATTAAAGAAGGACATATCGTGGCTGAAGATGCTGTTGACCGTTTGAAAGCTTCACAAACCAAACGCTTTATAATTACGCTAATAGATGCTAAAGACGCTGCACTGCTTAAAGGTAATTTAGAGCAAGCAGGTATAGCGGTAGAATCGCTTAAAGATACAGAGCTTACTTGCTTAATAGGTACAGAGCTAAATCTCTTAATTCGGATCTTACAACAGTTTGATGTTTTGAACATCCATACACCTAAGCAAAGTTTAGAAGACATCTTCATCGACTTCTATGGTGAAGTGAAGAACGGAGGCGTAAGATGATCAGCTGGAGTTTATATAAGCGAGGCCTTCGGAGAAGCAGCAATACTTGGCTTGTGTTTACAGCTGTCTTAACGATGTATATCGTCATTATTGTATTAATGTTTGAACCAGGCTTAAGGGATGCGTTGGATGAGTTTGTTAAGACGATGCCAGAGTTAATGGCTATGTTCGGTATGACGTATATTGCAGATGAGCTTATCTACTATCTTTCTTCTTATTTATATGGTTTCTTGATGCTCGTCTTCCCCATGGTCTATTCCATACTGATTTCAAACCGCTTAATTGCAAGGTTAGTCGATAGTGGATCGATGGTCTACCTTCTAGCAGCACCAGTATCTCGAGTGACTGTTGCTTTTACTCAGATGAAGGTCTTAGCGACAGGCTTAATAGCCATGGTTCTTTACTCAACTGTGCTAGGCATTATTGTTTCACATCTTGCATTCCCAGGCTTATTAGATATTAAAGGCTATTGGCTAATCAATTTGGGTGTATTGGCCTTGCAACTTCTAATTGGCGGATTTTGCTTCCTTGCATCCTGTATCTTTAACGATAGCAGGCGTGCTGTCAGTGTAGGTGCAGGAGTACCATCTTTCATGTTTATTTTAACTATGCTCTCCAATGCAGGGGAGCGTTATGCAGGTGTAAAGTTCCTGTCTGTTTTCACCTTGTATCAGCCTGATGGCATTATTCAAGGGGAGCGCATGGCTTTGTGGAACATTTTGATCTTATTTGTGCTCGCAGTGTTTATGTTCTATTTGGCGATCTTGATCTTTAGAAAGAAGGACTTACACATTTGATCTATAGAACTAGAGATCAAAGCTATAGACCATTGATTGAAACGAAACTGAGGGCTTGATGGATACTAGTATAAAGTACAATAAAGCTGATCTTGAGTCAGGATAAAGCTTACAAGATAAGCTAGATAGGGTAAAATTGAAGCAAAGCAGCATGTGGACACGACAGAGGAAGTGAGGCACGACATGTATTCGGATAAAAATGATCGAGAGATGCTATCACCAGAGCTATTAGGTGAGGTAGGCATGACCGTTTGGAAAAAAGCACTGGAGCGGTCACGTGATATTTATAAACTAAAACCATGGGAAGTGCTTTTGTCAGATGATATATTCGCCATTGATATGAACTTAAAAGGCACTGAAGAAGCCATAACATCATTCATGGGACAAAGTAGTGGAGAACACTCGATCCAGTTCTTTATTGGGGACTGGGGTAAGTGGGGCTTGGCTTATTTGTTCCAAAATGAGGCTGTTTTGAGTGCTCGTTTGGTTGGACGAATTTTAAGCCGAATCAATTCCATGCGCATCGATTACATGCGTCGTGATGATGTTCCAGATGACTATGCGAGATTAACCAGTGCTTTAGGCTTGCACTTTAGAGGCAACTACCCTGTTATTACCGTATTTGAACCTACTAAAGAACCTAGCCTTCCAAGTATTGAGGACTTGGAGCAAATCCTCTTTATGTTAGATCAAGTACATGACGTCATCAGGGATTTGAGGGCTAGAAAGATACAGCTCACGATGGACGATCACCGGATCTTGAAGCGCTATTGGTCGAAGAAGGATTGCAGATGGCTTTATAAATTTACCTCATTAGAAGGTGGCCTTTACATACCGCAGCCAGAGGCCTTGGATGAGTTGACCGCACATCGTTTAAAACGTTTACCGGCTTACGATGGACGAGACATTAATGTCGACCTCCTACGTATCAATGCACTGGTCCGCGACGAAGATGGGTCACCACGTAATTACTATATGTTTGTCGGAGCTGATGGCGACAGTGGGTACATGCTACACCATAAGCTTTGGCGAGCAGATCAAGATGAGATGGAGGCATGGCGCTCCTTCTTAACTGAAATCCTAGATACCTTTGGGCGCCCTGAAGTCTTTATCTTTGACGATGAAATTGCTTATGCAGGGATGGAGCCTTTCTTGAATACACTTGATTTAAAGCATGAACTCGTGGAGCAAAATCCGCTCTTCGATTTTCTGTTTGATGACTTCGAAAGCCGTTTTGTATAGGAGGTTTACATGCAGATTATTAGGTGGGGGATATTAGGCCCTGGCAACATAGCAAGAGGATTTGCTGAAGGGATCAGACAGACGGATCGATCTGTACTTAGAGCCGTAGCATCTAGAGACTATGGTAAAGCAATGGCGTTTAAAGATGAGTTCGATGGCGAGATTGCTTATGGCAGTTATGAAGAATTGTTAAACGATCCAGCTGTCGATATCTGTTATGTCTCTGTGATTCATCCGTATCACATGGAGGTTGCAGAACTTTGTTTGAAGCACAATAAGCCGGTTGTGCTAGAAAAGCCTTTTACGATCAATGCGAAGCAAGCACAGCATTTGATCGATCTTGCTAGAGAACGACATTTGTTTCTAGTTGAAGCCATGTGGACACGCTTTAACCCCATGATTCACCAGGTCAAGGATTGGATTGATGAAGGTAGGATCGGCAAGCCAAGGCTTTTACAAGCACAGTTTGGTTACGATGGCGGGGAAGATAAGTCCGTTCGTCATCTAAACCGTGATCTCGGTGGTGGAGCTCTCTTAGACATTGGTATCTATACCTTATCTATGGCAGGTCTTATATTTGGCTACGAGCCAGATAGCGTTCAGCATAGCGCAAGCGTTGATGAGGATACAAAGGTAGACCGAAGCTTTGCAGCTATCCTTCGCTATGGTGAGAGCTATGCTCAACTAGCAGCGAGTGTTGTCACAGAATTTAATGACGAAGCACGCATCATCGGCACGGAAGGAACAATTGAGATTCCCGACCCATTTTACAATCCGAACCGCATCATTTTGGACCGTTTGGATGGTCACCATGAGGTATATACAAGGGATCCATCCGTAAATGGATTTAATTTTGAAGTCGCAGAAGCGGCTAGATGCCTACGTGAAGGCTTATTAGAATCGCCATGGCAAACTTGGGATGAGACCTTGGCTTGGATGCGTATGATGGATGAGTTTCGTGCTGCATGGGGTGTCAGCTACCCTGGGGAGGATTAGTGGACGTTATATTTGATATTTTTATCAACAATATTCTGCCCATCTTCCTTTTAATTCTCCTAGGTTTCTATGTCGGACGAAAGTTTGACATAGATCTACAGACCTTATCGAAATTAAACTTCATTGTATTTGTCCCTTCATTTACATTTACAAATCTATACTCGGCAGACCTAGATCTTTCAGCATTCTTAGCATTCGTGGCCGCCGCCATTATGCTAGCAATCAACCTTACGGCGGGTAAACTATTTGCTAAACCCTTAGGCTTAACAAATAGCCAAACTAAAGCCTTTCAGAACTCCGTTGCCTTTTATAACTCAGGCAACATAGGTATTCCTTTAATAACCTTGGTGTTCTCGACTGGTCAATACCTTGTTGGCGGTCAAACGCCTTGGTTAGCTACCGCTATGGCCACCCAGATTATGGTCTTGGTAGTTCAAAATGCTACAACGAACACCTTAGGTTTTTATAACGCCTGGAGTGCTAAAGTGACATGGAAGGAAGCTTTAAGGAAAGTTGTCTCCATGCCCACCATTTATGGTGTTATATTGGCTTTTATATTCCGTCAATTACCGTTTCGGATTGAAGGAACACCTGTTTGGGCAGCCTTACGCTACATCAGTAATGGCTTAGTACCTTTGGCTTTATTGACCTTAGGTGTGCAGCTGTCTCGTTCTAAATTGAAGTTCAATTTAAGGGCTGCTTATGTTGCTGTATTCTTACGCCTCTTAGGTGGACCTGTTCTAGCATTCTTATTGATTAAACTCCTTCGCATTGAAGGGATTACAGCTCAAGCCTTGATGATTTCATCAGGCGTACCTACGGCAGTCAACACTGCATTGATTGCAGCCGATGCGGATAACCATCCAGACTATGCGGCCCAAGTCGTGTTAATGACGACGATCTTATGTAGTGTGACATTAATCTTGACGATCTTTATGGCAAATCAATTGTTTGCTTTGCCAAATATGAGTGGATAAGGCATGATTACAATATCAAGAGTTAAAGGAGATTTCACATGCTTCAATTAAATTTCGAAGGCCTAGAAAACCGTGAGGCCTGGGCAAAAGCCGATGTACAACTCCCAAGCTTCAATCCAAAGGCGCTTAGGGATGAAACAGCAGATAAACCTCGCTGGATTCACATCGGACCTGGGAATCTGTTTCGTGGTTACATCGCAGTATTGGCACAAGAACTGATAGAAGAGGGGCATTTAGACACAGGAATCGTTGTTGTATCTCCAACAGGACCTTCAACACCAGAGTCACAGTACTGGCCTTTTGATAACCTAGCATTACAGGTGAAGATGTTTGCTGATGGTCGTTTAGAGAAGACTGTTGTCGGAAGCGTTGTTCGAGCGATGGATGGTCAAAAGAAGGAAGACATTGCTGATTTAAAAGGGATGTTTGAAAATCCAGACTTGCAGATGCTCAGCTTCACCATTACTGAAAAGGGCTATCAGGTTCGTGGATTAGATGGTGACTTCCAACAAGGTGCTAAAGATGATATCTTAGCAGGCCCTAAAGCCGATCAATATAATAACGTGATGAGCCTTGTGGCGTCTATGCTGTATCGCCGTTATGAGACTGTGAAAAAGCCTATTGCTGTTGTCAGCATGGATAACTTCTCGCATAACGGAGATAAGCTTCGTGAATCAGTTGTTAGCATTGCAAGCGAGTGGAAAGAAAAAGACTTGGTCGACCAGGCATTCTTGGATTGGCTTCAAGATGATAAAGAGGTAGCCTTCCCATGGTCCGTCATCGATAAGATTACACCTGGACCTGATGCACGTGTTGCTGAACAGCTACTAGAAGATGGCCTTGCCGTGGGTAAGATGGGTAAGACAAGAAGGGGTGCACCTGCAGCAGGTTTCGTAAACACTGAAGCCGCAGAATACCTCGTCATTGAAGATCGCTTCCCCAATGGTAGACCTAAACTTGAAGCAAGTGGTATCCATATGACGGATCAAGAGACTGTCGATAAGTTCGAGCGCATGAAGGTTTGTAGTTGCTTAAATCCACTGCACACCGCCATGTCCGTTGTCGGTTGCCTATTAGGCTATGAGAAGATCTCAGAAGAGATGGCAGACGAGGACATCGTAAACCTCATCAAGGGTATTGGCTATACAGAGAGCTTACCTTACGTTGCAGATCCAGGCATCGTAGAGCCTAAAGCATTCTTAGATACCGTCATGGAAGAGCGTTTGCCTAACCCATATATGCCGGATACACCACAACGTATTGCTACAGATACAAGCCAGAAGGTAGGCATTCGCTTCGGTGAAACCATTAAGTTATATGTGGAACATGGTGAAGTAGACAAACTGAAGTTCATCCCACTGGCAATCGCTAGCTGGCTACGCTACTTGATTGGTGTGGATAACGAGGGCAATGCATTTGAGGTGTCATCTGATCCACTCTTAGAAGATCTCCAAGCCTATCTTGAAGGTTTAAGCTTAGGTGGCGAGATTGATACAGCAAAGCTAGATCCAATATTGAAGAATAAGGATCTCTTTAGAAATGACTTACTTGAGATTGGTTTAGGCGATCAAATTAAGGGTTATTTTGTGGAGATGATGGAAGGTCCTGGCAGTTTCCGCAAGACCTTAAATAAGTACGTTAATTAAGCTTTAAGACAGAGCGCTGTTTGCTTTTTATATCGATATAACCTAATCTATTTGTATCACGAACGAAAGGTGAGACAAATATGAGTAGACAATTAGCAAGTAGTGGAAAAATTGGTTCTGTAAAGATTAAGAACCGCATGGTAATGGCTCCAATGGGCGACCTGACTGCGAATCCGGATGGTACGGTTTCGGACAAGACGGTCGCCTATTATTCTGCCAGGGCAAAAGGCGGCATCGGCCTGATAATTACGGGGATTGTTCGTATCAATAACGAAGATGGTACTGCAGGTCCTAATCAACTTAGTTTAGCAGATGACAAGTATATCCCTGGCTTTAAACGCCTCGTCGATGAGGTACATAGCCATGGAGCAAAGATCTTTCCTCAAATTCAGCACTCTGGTCGTCAAGGTGTAGCAGCACTAACTGGTAGTGACCATGTCTTAGCACCATCGGCAATTCCAAGTGCCGTGATGCAGCAACCTACGAAGGCTTTAACGCTTGAACAGATTAAGACACTTATCGGTCAATTCGGTGATACAGCAAGGCGTGCGATGGAGGCCGGTTGTGACGGTGTTGAGATACATGCAGCACATGGTTACCTGATTGAGCAATTCTTAAGTCCATTTTCAAACAAGCGTGAAGATGAATACGGTGGATCCTTCGATAACAGGATGCGCTTTTTAAGAGAAATCATTCAAGATGTAAAAGACAAGACCAAAGATGATTTTGCCATTTCAGTACGCTTATCAGTAGACGAGTTTATCGATGATTTAGGCATAAATGAAGAGCACATCGATCTAGAAGAAGGAATCAAGATTGCCAAAGCGATTGAAAAAGAAGGTGTGGATGCCTTAAACGTTTCTTGTGGAACGTATGAGAGCATGAACTTTGCTATTGAACCTGGAGAAGAGATTTCATTAAGGCCGTAAAAGATGAAATTAATCTTCCAGTTATTGCTGTAGCAAAATTCCGTACGCCTGAGATGGCAGAAGAATTCTTAAATGATGGCGTCTTAGACTTTGTTTCCTTTGGTAGACCATTACTAGCAGACCCAGAATTCCCCAATAAGGCTATGGCCAAAGAAGACTTACGTGTCAATCGCTGTATTTCTTGCTTGTTCTGTTTCGATGAACTGAACAAGGGTAGTCATGTGGTTTGTGCAGTCAATCCAAGAACTGGTTTTGAGTCAGACTATGCTGCACTAGAGAAGTCAAACGTACAAAAGAAAGTGGCCATTGTAGGAGCAGGTCCTGCAGGTTTAGCTGCAGCTGTTGCAGCCAAAGAAAATGGACATTTCGTGAATATCTTTGAAGCAGGAGATGATATTGGTGGTCAAGTCCGTATAGGCATGAATCCTCCTAAGAAAGATCAGCTCGGCTGGATGCTTGAAGATACGAAACGCTTACTAGATGAATTAGGCATTGAGGTTCAAATGAATCAAAAGATGACACCTGAGGATCTAAAAGCTCAGGGCTTTGATGTCGTTCTATTAGGCATCGGTGCAGAGGCGATTACACCTAATATCCCTGGTGTAGATCAAGAGCATGTGTATTCAGTTGAAGATGTCTTAGAAGGACGAGTCAGCTTAGAAGAGAAGTCTGTTGCGGTCATTGGCTCTGGTTTAACAGGTCTTGAAGTGGCTGAACTCTTACATACGAAAGGTAATAAAACGTTTGTTGTAGAGATGCAAGATAGCCTTGCACCAGGTGCTTACGCTCAAAACTTCATGGATGTCATGAGCCGTATGAAACCTGAGCTATCCGAGTATCTGACCAGTCAAAAACTAGTTGCCATACGCGAAGATAAGATTGAGTTAGAAGACATGAAGACGCAGCAATTGACCACGAAAGCAGTTGACGCTGTAGTCTTGTCTGTAGGTTATAAAGCCAATGAAGCTTTACTCGATAGTTTCAAGGATGTAGCTGATACTGTAGAAGTGATTGGCGATGCAAAAGATGTAAAGAACATTGGTTTAGCAACAAGGTCAGGTTACCAAACAGCGCTTAAACTTTAGTGAACACGATCTTTTGAACATTTAGTTTTAAAAGCCAGATGAGAGCTTCGTGCTTTGGTCTGGCTTTTGGCATACTATGCTTTAAACATGGCAAGTAATGCTTGGTTTTACACCTTGTTTTGATATAGCATAGTAAGTGGATGCCTAAGTTCGATCGGTAAAATAGATGAAATTGAGGAGCTCTTTATGAAGATGACATTTCGTTGGTACGGCAAGGATAGCGATCCGATTCCGTTACAGTATATCAAGCAGATTCCTGGCACCACTGGCATTATGGGCTTAATAGATAGCTACCTGCCAGGTGATGTGTGGGAAGATGATGTGATCCGTGCTTACGTTGCTGAAGTGAAGGAAGCAGGTCTAGAGGTAGAAGTCATTGAGAGCGTCAAAATACATGAAGCCATTAAACAAGGGCGAAGTGACCGAGATCTATATATCGAAAACTACAAGCAAACGATTAGAAACCTAGCCAAACATGGCATCAAGGTCATTATCTACGATTTCATGCCTGTCTTTGATTGGGTCAGAACAGATCTTGCTTGGCCATTAGAAGATGGCTCGAATACGATGTATTACGATGGCATTGACTTACAAAATGTATCCCCGCAAGCGCTATTAGAACGTATGCGTTCTGGCTCTGGTGGTTTTACCTTAGCAGGTTGGGAAGCAGAGCGTATGGCTGAACTAGACC
>CAYXVJ010000017.1:5925-20130 GCA_964468675.1 uncultured Oscillospiraceae bacterium | reverse complement strand
TTTATCGTGCTCCGTTATTGGCAGTTTTTACTATCTTGTTTTATGCCTTAGCACTTTTCTTTGCCTTGCGTCCTAGTAAAATCGTTACATGGATTGGTCGCATTATCAATCCGCTGTTTTTATTGTTCTTGGCTGTTTTATTCCTAGCAGCATTCATCACACCGATGGGGGACTACAAAGCAATTGTAGCAAGCGATCCATATATTAAAGAGCCCTTCTTTAAAGGATTTCTGGAAGGGTATAACACGATGGATGCACTCGCAGCACTTGCTTTTGGAATCATTGTAATCGAGTCCGTGAAGCAGCTTGGCATAAGAGAGCAAAAAGACATACAAAAAGAGACAGTGAAAGCTGGTATCGTCACGCTTGTATTGATGAGTGTGATTTATGCGCTATTAGCGTTCATTGGGGCGATGAGTGTGAATGTTATGCCGATTGCAGAGAATGGAGGTCTAGCTTTAGCAGCTATTTCGAGACACTATTTTGGATCCTTTGGACAGATCCTTCTTGCAATCATTGTGACACTAGCTTGTTTAAAAACAGCAATCGGCTTAATTGTTGCTTGTAGCGAGACCTTCCTTGCTTTGTTTCCAAACTCTCTTTCATATAAGACCTATGCGATCCTCTTTACGATCCTATCTTGCTTGATTGCTAATGTTGGCTTAGAGAAGATTATTTCCTTATCCATACCCGTGTTGATGCTCTTGTATCCGATGGCGATTACGCTTATTTTACTAGCTCTTCTCACACCATTGATTCATGGGAGGACTGCTGTTTACAAGTGTTCGATGTTGCTTGTCTTCCTTGCTAGCATAGGAGATTTATTTAATGCACTGCCTATACCGTTTAGGACATTGCCTGTATTCAGACATGTGCTTTTGGCTTATAAAACTGTTTTACCATTCTTTGATTTAGGTATGGGCTTTATTTGTCCACTTGCTATTGGCCTTATACTTGGGCTAGTACTTAGTATCAGGCAAAGTCCGGTATAAAAATGGGAATAGACTTCTCAGGGTTTTGTCTAGTGGTGGCACTATCGCTGATTGCTCACAGATTCGCTAGGGAACTTTCACGGATAATCTTTAAGAGATGAGCAGTTGTCTTGTATAGGCTACTGATGGTATAGGAGTGTTCCTGACTAATGGATCCGTTTTTGTCTATGTTCGATTCACAACGATCAGGATTTGAACACCCAATTAGTTTTCATCTGAATAATTACCTAAGCATGCATAATCAGTACTGAAACTAAAATGACGATATTCACGACGACCACGAAACCATGTTTCAGTCTCTGCAGAGGTGAAGCATCACTTATATCCGATTACTCGTACGGATCGTCTTCCTTTTAATCACTCCAATACCGCCTTCACATTCCAGGGTGCTGGGTATAGCAAGCGATGGTACTTGTCAAACATGTGTTCTTGTGTTATGATTTCATGAGTATTAGAGTATTCGTTTTAAGAGTGGGCAGTTGTCCCGCTCTTTCGTTTTTGTGAGGCAGTATTATATGAGTAGAGGCGGACGTTTTGCAAGTGAAGCAGATTCGATTGGACGGCCAATTATTGAAGAATTGGGTTATGATTTAGTTGACATAGACTTCATTAGAGAAGGTCAAAATCAAATACTTAGATACTACATTGATAAGCGTGGTGGTATAGGTATTGCAGATTGTGAAACTGTAAGTAGAGCGGTTGACCCACTCCTAGATGAGCAGTTTACTTACCAAAAGTCATACTATCTAGAAGTGTCATCTCCTGGTTTATTAAGGCCTTTGAAGACAAAATCTGACTATGAGCGTTATGCAGGTGAGGAGATTGAGTTCTCTTTATACCAGGCAATCGATGGACAAAAACAATTTGAAGGAGAGCTCTTAGGCTCTACTGAAGATGGATTTAAAGTAATGGTAGATGGTATCGAACGCGAGTTTATTTCAAAAGAAGTTGCTAAAGTCGTTCGTAAAATTGAATTTTAATGGATAGCTCGACAAGAGCGAAAAGAGGTATTGCATGAATGCAGAATTAATTGAGGCCATGCGTCTATTAGAAAAAGAACGTGGTGTGTCAGCAGAGGTACTCTTCGAGGCGATTGAAGAAGCGCTCGTATCCGCTTATAAGCGTGAGTTCGATGCGAAATCGACACAAAATATCCGTGCTGAAGTCAATCGTGAGACCGGTGATATGAAGGTCTTTATGATGAAGGAGATCGTAGAAGAAGTTGAAGATCCAAATGCGGAGATTCCACTGACTGAAGCGAAATCTTGGAGTGAGGAATTTGAAGTTGGCGATATGCTTGAGTTCGAGCTATCACCACAGGACTTTGGTAGACTAGCTGCTCAGACAGCCAAGAGCGTCATTGTCCAAAAGTTGGCTAATGCAGAGCGTGAGCGAATCCAAGATGAGTTTAGCAGCCGTATCGGCGAGATCGTCATGGGTATCGTGCAGCGTAAAGACCGTAACGAGGTTATTGTAGACATCGATCGTGCAGAAGCTGTATTAACGAGACGTGAGCAGGTCAGGACAGAGAACTATACATTCAATCAACGCATGCGTTTTTATGTCTTAAAAGTAGATGAGCGTCGTGGAAGACCTGTGGTCATGGTCTCACGTTCACACCCAAACCTTGTGCGTAAGTTGTTCGAACAAGAAGTGCCAGAGATCAATGACGGCGTAGTTGAAATTATATCCGTTGCTCGTGAACCTGGTTCACGTAGCAAGATCGCTGTTGCTTCTAGAGATCAAAATGTTGATGCACTAGGTGCCTGTGTTGGTCAGCATGGTATGCGTGTTCAAGCCGTTATGAATGAACTAGGCGGTGAGAAAATTGACATCATTGAGTGGGATCCAGCTCTTGAAGTATTCATCAGTAACGCACTTAGCCCTGCCAAGGTCTTGCGTGTTGATGTCAACGAAGATGAGCACAGCGCTCAAGTAATTGTTCCAGACCAACAATTATCACTTGCGATTGGCCGAGAAGGTCAGAATGCAAGATTGGCTGCACACTTAACTGGTTGGGGTATTGATATCAAAGGTGAGAGCCAATACCGTGAACTCATTGAAAGTGAATTCTTCTCTCGCTTCTCTGAAGTGGCTGATGAACTGGCTGATGCTGAGTATGACGAGCATGGTGAAGTGCTTGGTGAGTACGATGAAGAAGACAATCTTGATGAAGAAGCATATGAAGAAGTCAGTCTTATAGAAGAGGATTTTCCATCTGAAGATGATCTAGCAGAAGAAAACAGCGTGTCTGAAGATCAAGTAGAGGAAAACATCGAAGCTGAGGTAGAGGAAATCTAAATGGCTAAACACGTACCGCAGCGCATGTGTGTCATCTGTAGAGAGATGAAGCCGAAAGCTGAATTGATTCGACTCGTTAAGCAAGAGGACTTGCTTGTAGTCGACCAAGGAGGCCGTAAGCCGGGACGAGGTTTGTACTTGTGTTTGGATAGCGAAACGATCGATGAACTGTTTACGCCAAAGCGTTTGGAAAAACTCATACGCTCAAAAATATCTGAAGAGAACAGGCAAGCTGTTGAGATGGAATTGAGAGCTTTGGCTTTAGAGCATAAAGTTGAACAAGAACGTTTGAACAGACCAGAGATCGTAACGGTAGATGATGCAGGTCGTACGGTTCGCCGGATTACCAAGAAGAGTGAAGACTAACTTTATGATTGGCACGCACGATGAAGAGATGAATCAAACATCTAATATAGACGAAGACAAAGCATTGAGATTGATTGGCCTTGCGATGCGTGCAAGAAAGCTTGCATGCGGTAGAGAAGCGGTCAACATCAGTGTTAAGAAGAAGAAGGCCAGGTTACTGATTGTCGCGAAAGATAGTGCAGACAGAACGATCGCCGATATGACAAAACTTGCAAAGTGGCATAAGCTACCAATCGTGACATTGGGAAGTCTAGACCTCTTAGGACGTTTTACAGGTACTGATATCAGGGCTTGTATCGCCGTTGAAGATGAAGGTTTCTCAAGTGGGATTTTAGGAGCTGTTATGCAAGGATGAGCGTGGAATTGTGATCGGTACGATCTAAACGGCATATATAGATAAAATGCTGTATAATAATAAGGCTGTGGTCACAAACAGACCTGGTAGGCAAATTATGGAGGAGTAAGCGTATAAACATGGCAAAAAAGGAAAATTCCGGACTGAAAGCGGGATTCACTAAAGATGAGAATGTTTCACGTAAGGCAGAAGCTCGCCGCGAGGCTGAGGAGAAGGCCTTGTTAGAACATGCCCGTAAACAGGCGGAAGAGGCTCAGCCAGAAGTTAAGGCTGAGGAAGAAGCAGAAGAAGCTGAAGAAGCAGGTCCAACCATCACAATGCAAGGTGTATCGGGTAAGAAGATTACCAGTACCGTAAAAGTTGTGAGGGCACGTAAGCCTGCCGGCGATCAAGCTGAAGATGCCTCAAAATCCGAAGATATTGCTGTCTCTCCTGCCGCCGAGGAACGTAGTGAATCTGCCAAGGAGGACGCTGCAATTAAGGTTAGCAGTGCAAGTGGCGGCGAAGACACAGATGCTGAGCAAAAAGCTCAGCCGGATATTAAAGAGGTTAAAACTGAAGTACTTGCCAAAGACGATCAAGTCAGCGACCAAAAGACTTCAGAAGATACAAAGGAAAAGGCCCCAGAGGCAAAACGTCCTGTTAAGACAAAAGATGAGCGCTTAACGAAGGACACTCTGGATAAGGAAAAGAAGGAAGAGAGTACCGACGCTATCGCTACACCAAATATTACCCCGACATTACCGTCGACTACACCTGGTCCACGCAAGATTAAATCTGGATCAGCTGTGAAAGCAGAGCAAAGCGCTGCTGTTGAAGAGAGTAAAAAAACTCAGGCCAATCGCCCGGCACCACGTAAAGAGCGTGAAGCAGGACAAGATAAGCGTGGCCAGTCAAGAGAGGCAAGAGGCGACAGAAAGCCTCGTGGAGAACGTCCACAAGGTCAAAGACCTGCTGCTGATGACAGACAATCGCGCAGCTCACAACCAGGCCCAAATGCTCCGAATCGTGGGCAAGGTCCTACCCGTGAGGCAAGACCTGTTGGTACCTTAGGTCGTCAGGTTACACCTGGTAAAGTCGGTAATATCTTTGACAAGGCTTCAACCAAGTCAGACAAGGTAGATAGCTCGCTTGCTGCAACCGCTAAGGCATTTGCCCAGCGTAAAGAGCGTCAAGCTCAATCTGCAGAAGAGCGTTCAGGGCGTCGTGGTGGTCCAGGTGGACGTGGTCAAGGTGGTCCTCGTGGACAGCGTGGCCAAGGTGGTTACCGCTCTCCTGGTGAAGGCTTTGGTGATAAGGATAAAGATGACGATCAAAAGCCACAATTCCGCCGTAAACAGGTCAAGAAGACCTCTACGGATGAATTTGCACCAGTCGCAAATACAAGACCTGGCTTTAATCAGCGAGATTCTAAAGATAGACGTAATAAGGATCGTGACCGTGACCGCGGTCGCCGAGAGACACAAGATCGTGGCTTAGCTGAGCTAAGAAACACAAGAAGGTCACGTCGTTCAGCACAACAGACACCAAGACAACCGGTGGCTAAGCTCACACATGTAGTCTTGCCTGAGGCATTGACTGTTAAGGAGCTTGCAGAGGCCCTGAAGAAGACAGCAGCAGATGTCATCAAAACCTTAATGGGTATGGGTGTCCTTGCTACCATGAACCAAGTTGTCGACTATGAGACTGCATCTTTGATTGCAAACGAATATGAGATTGAGACAGATCTTCTGATTGAAGAAACAGAAGAAGATATTCTCTTTGACGATAGTGAAGATGAAGATGAAAATCTCTTACCAAGACCGCCAGTTGTTGCAGTTATGGGTCACGTTGACCATGGTAAGACAAGCTTGCTCGATTACATTCGTTCCGCTCATGTCACAACAGGTGAAGCAGGTGGTATTACTCAGCATATCGGTGCTTACCAAGTGCAGTTGAATGAAAGACGAATTACATTCCTAGATACACCAGGTCACGAAGCGTTTACTACAATGCGTGCACGTGGTGCTCAAGCAACAGATATTGCCATCTTGGTTGTAGCTGCAGATGACGGCGTTATGCCTCAAACTATTGAGGCCATTAACCATGCCCGTGCTGCAGAAACAGAGATTATCGTTGCGATTAATAAAATTGATAAACCAGGCACAAACGTGGATCGTGTCAAGCAAGAGTTATCAACACATAACTTGATCCCTGAGGAGTGGGGTGGACAAACCATTATGGTTCCAGTCTCAGCTCATACAGGTGAAGGCATTGATACCTTACTTGAGATGGTGCTCTTAAGTGCCGACATCCTAGAATTGAAAGCGAACCCAAACCGTCAGGCCAAGGGTATCGTCATTGAAGCTAAGCTGGATAAGAACCGTGGTTCACTTGCAACCATGCTCGTTCAACGTGGTACCTTGAAGGTCGGCGATACAATTGTCACCGGTTCCATTGTTGGTAACATCCGCGCAATGGTTGACTCCAATCAGCAGCAGCTGAAAGAAGCAGGTCCATCTGTACCTGTTGAAATTATGGGTCTACCAGAAGTGCCAGAAGCAGGCGAATTGTTCTATGTAGTCAAGGATGAGCGTGTTGCTCGTCAGCTCGCAGATAAGCGCCGTGACAAGCAGCGTGAGGACCAGATGAGTCCATCATCTCGTATGTCACTAGACAATCTGTTCTCTAAGATGGCTGCAGGCGAAGTTCAAGAATTGAACTTGATTATCAAGGCGGACGTTCAAGGTTCTGTCGAAGCTGTACGTCAATCGCTTGAGAAGCTTAGCAATGACGAGGTCAAGGTCAACATCGTCCATGGTGGCGTTGGTGCGATCAATGAAACCGACTTGAGGCTTGCTGAAGTCAGTGATGCCATCATCATCGGCTTTAACGTCAGACCACCTGTCGTGGTTACAGAACAAGCGAAGTCCATAGGCGTTGATATTCGTACTTATAGTGTTATCTATCATGCGATCGAAGACGTTGAGTCAGCCATGAAGGGTATGCTTGCACCAGAGTATGAAGAAGTTGTCTTGGGTCACATTGAAGTTCGTGAGACCTTTAAGGTCAGTGCGATTGGTACTATCGGTGGTGGTTACGTCACCGACGGTAGGGTAACCAGAAATGCACAGATTCGCTTACTACGTGATGGTATCTTGATCCATACAGGAGAGTTAGCTTCCTTACGTCGCTTTAAGGATGACGTACGTGAAGTTGCTACAGGTTACGAATGTGGTTTCTCATTAGAGCGTTACAACGACATTAAAGTCGGCGACGTCCTAGAAGCATTCGAGATGCAAGAAGTAGAGAGAAAGTAAAACTATGAGTAAGAATAGACCTGCCAGAGTCGCTGATGAAGTCAGACGACTCTTGGCTGATCTGATACGTAATGAGGTGAAGGACCCGCGTGTTCCACTCATGACGTCAGTAACTGAAGTAGAAATGTCAGGTGACTTATCACATGCAGTTGTTTATGTGAGTGTGATGGGAACACAAGATGAGCAAAAAGCTTGTATTGAAGGCCTGTCCAAGGCAAGTGGTTTCATGAGACGTGAGCTCGGTAGACGGATGCATATCCGTACCAGCCCAGAACTCCACTTCCGTTTGGATAATTCCATTACACAAGGCTTAGAGATGGATCGCTTGATTGATGAGGTCTTAGGTAAGAACAATCTTGCAGAAGATGAGTCTGTTGATTAAGGAAGCATATGAGTTTGATGCAAAGTGATTACCTTTCAAAATATGAAGCTATTACAGATACAATTTTAACACTTGCGGGTAGTGATCAAATCCTTTATATCTACCCGCATATTAGTGCCGATGGTGATGCGCTAGGTTCCTCTTTGGGCCTAGCGCTCATCTTGGCTAAACTTGATGTTAAAGCTCGTATCTTAACTAGTGAAGAGCTCACTGAAAAGCTTGCTTTCTTACCACACCATGGACTGATCAATTGCTTTGATCGTTCAAAAGAGCAAGAAGAGGAGATCTTAAGATCTCAAGCTATGGCGCTTGCGATTGATTGCTCGGCAGCCGATCGTTTAGCGAAGCGATTGCCTCTATATGAAGCGGCAAAGACAAAACTAGTGATCGATCATCACATTTCTGATTTGCCTGATGAGCCACTATATTTAGTGAATACCACGGCAGCAGCTACATGTGAGATGATCGTTTTTTATATGCGTTATTTAGAAGAGCGTTTTTCAATGGAGCTTTTAGATAGCGAAATAGGCGTTTGCTTAATGACAGGTATGGTTACAGATACAGGCCGCTTTAGCTTTTCCAGTGTCACTGCAAGAACCTTTGAAGCTGCTTCTGTACTAATGCGTATACCTATCGCCATCGGTGAATTAACAGAGCATCTCTTTGATACCATAAGTGTCTCGAAACTTCGTTTGACAGGCATCATAGCGAATCGAGCAGAGCTTTATCACGATGATTTATTTGTCATCGCAGATCTTCCAAAGAGCATTTTAGACGACATAGATTGGGTAGAAACGGACTTGGAAGGGCTTGCCGCCATGATGAGAAACGTAGACTCAGTAGAACTGTCGGTGATGCTCCGGGAACTGAAGAATGGCTATATCAGGGGAAATATTCGTTCTGGTCCTTTGGTCGATGCACAAGCCTTTGCCAGGCAGTTTGGTGGCGGTGGCCACTTACGTGCAGCAGGCTTTACAGTGAAAGATATGACAATGGCAGATGCCAAGGTTAGCAGGTGAAGTTCTATCAACAATCAAGCCTTCGGAGGCATAATTAATTTATATAAACCAGTCGGAATGACATCCTTCCAAGCTGTGGCAAGGGTGCGCCGACTTTTTTCTATTAAAAAGGTCGGTCATTGTGGTACATTAGATCCTTTCGCAGATGGTGTTTTACCCATATGTTTGGGTCGGGGTACTGCAGCGGTTCAGTACATGGAACCTTATGATAAGTCGTATATTGTTACGTTTCGCTTAGGAAGGTCGACTGATACCCAGGATCTGGAAGGGAAAACCGTAGCACTTCGAACACCAGATGAAGTAGCAGTAGAGATGCTTTTAGCAGATGATGGAAGATACCTCAACGAGGCTATTTTAAAGATGGAAGGTGTACAAATGCAAACACCACCCATCTATTCTGCTTTAAAGCTAGATGGCAGACCTTTATACAGCTATGCAAGATCTGGTGAGTCTGTGGACTTATTGAGGAAGAGACGTGAGATTACGGTTCTTTCTGCTGCCTTTATCAGTGCACAATTTGATCCAGAAGGGGATCTTGAAGCGCCTGTTTTAGTGAAGGCAAGAATTGCCTGTTCTAAGGGTACTTATATTAGAACCTTGGTCCATGATCTAGGAGAAAGGCTAGGCTTTGGCGCCTATTGTACAGCTTTAACTCGTGATGAGACAGGACCTTTCAAATTAACTGACACTGTCACACTAGAAGAATTAGAAGCATTGATGCCAGATGACCCTACATTACATCCCAAGCTTCGTACACTTGATGAGGCACTAGGATATCTCCCTGTGGTAGAATTAGACATGTCAAATGCAAGTCGCTTTGCTCATGGTCAATTTTTAGATCCTAGTGGTCTGATAGAAATGACAGATGAAGCCTTGCGACTTCGTTATCGTGTGATTGGACCTAATGGGCTAATTGGTGTTGCCTATATTCGATGGACAGAAGATGGTGATGCGAAATTAGCTGCAGAAAGGGTATTTATAAGACCAAATGAGTGAAGAGCTGGATATGGAACAAGTAACAGAATCGATATGGTCAAAAGATAAGCTGAGTTGTGATTTCCTGGATAGTGAACAAGTCTTGCCAGCAGAAAAACCAAGAGGCGTAGCCTTAGGTTTTTTCGATGGCGTACACCGTGGACATAAAGAGTTATTGAATGCACTTTTATACCACTGCAGGCAAATGGACTATGAACCAGCTGTCTTTTCGTTTTACCGCATGCCCAAAAAAGAAAGCTTTGATACCGCAGAGCGTGAATATCAAGGCTTGATCCAAGTACCTGAAAAGCGTGCAGCATACTTGGAACGCTATGGTATTAAACATACGTGGATGCAAGTGTTTAACGATCGTTTTAAAAAACTCAGTGCATCAGATTTCGTCAATAATATATTATATGACCGTTTAGGCATACGCTTGATTGTTGCAGGCGATGACTTTAGATTTGGTCATAACCGTATGGGTGATGCAAAATTCTTACAAGAGTGGGGCGCTAAAAAAGGCGTAACAGTCATCATTGTACCGAGCGTACTCGTGAATAAGGATGTCGTATCTTCGACAAGAATTAAAAATGCCATCATTGAAGGGGACTTTCGTTCGGTCTCTAGACTCTTAGGCCACGACTACTCGATGTCAGGTCCTGTTATCAGGGGCAATGCACTGGGAAGAACTGTCGGTATGCCAACAGCAAATGTAGCTGTTCCAGATGGGCAACTGTGCCCTCCTTACGGTGTATACATTACTAGGACTCGGGTAGGGGATCGCATTTATCCATCTGTGTCCAATGTAGGTACAAGACCTACTGTGAATAAAAAAGATTACATACCACTTCTAGAAACCTGTCTCTTAAACATGGACATCAATTTGTATGGACAAGAGATTGAAGTGTATTTCTTAGATTATGTTAGACCTGAACTTACGTTCCCAAGTTTTCTCTCTATGTCTAAGCAAATCGCCGAGGATATAGAGTTTGCCAATGAATGGCATAGAGGACATGAAGAGCTGGTGCTTGCGTCTCGTATCAATAAAGTGCCGGTGTATACTTTGGCTGCTAAACGCTTTAACTTATCCATGGTGAACATCGTATTCAAAGATCGTTTGGATGAAAGACGAAGTGCAGCCAATGCACTTGCAGCCCGTATTGTTAGTACAGCGTCCAAAATGTACCCGACTAGGGCAAGCTTGCAACTAGCAGCAGATAACCTATATGGGGCAACACTAGGCTCACAGGTAACAAGGCAAGGTGATCTCCAAGCCATCTGGTTCTATGCAGACGGGATTCGTCATGCTATTGATGGCAGTGAACCGTTTGCTGATTTACTAGATATTCTATTGAATCTGCTTAACAATCCTTTATTAGATGATGAAGGTTTATTTGATCTTGATTTATTCCGTACAGAACAAAGAAACTTAATCGCTGAGATGAAAGCTAGGCGTCAAGACAAGTCTTGGTATGCTTTAAACCGAAGTATTTCTTTGTGGACAGAAGGGCATGCACATGCCATTTTGACGACAGGAGCAGAAGAGGTACTGGCAAACTTAACGAGGGAAGAAGTAACGTCGGCTTGGCATCGCTTGCTTCGTGAAGCACAAATGCAAATCTTCATGGCCGGTGATATTCAATCAGAGGTATTGGACAAGGTAGTTGAGTTTACAAAGCACTTACCAGAAAACCCTGATCGCTTGCAGATGGTTCCTGGTATTGATCCTCAGCAAGTTGATTTTCCTAATAGAGATAAGCAAAGCGAATATAAAACATTAGAACAGTCAAGGCTGGTGATGATATACAAGGGCTTACCGCCTTATCATTTTAATCAACAAATATTAGTAGCAATATTAAACAGCATGATCGGTGGCGATGCACACTCCCTACTCTTTAATTCTGTTCGTGAAGAACACGGGCTTGCTTATCAGATTTCATCTATGACGCTGCGTTTCTTAAACGCCTTGATTATACAAGCAGGTGTTGCCGCAGATGATATAAAAGAAGTTGTTCGCCTCATTGAAGCATCCATTTTGGATCTCCAAGAGGGTAAGGTATCTGAAAAACTATTTAATACATCCAAGCGCTTACTACGCAGTGAACTACTTAGTATCACCGATAACTTATCTGCCATGCTATTTTTCCACATGGAGAATTTATCCAGTGGTGCTCGTATGACCATTACAGAAGCCTTAGATGATTTGGAGCAGCTGGACTATAAACAGGTTTGTGAAGCGGCAAAACACTTAGAGCAATCCTTTGTATTCACCTATGAGCCGCAAAATGAGGAGCAGACGTCATGAGTACATATAGAGATTTTGTCAGAAGTGACAGGAAGGATTCTATATCGCAAAACATGCTATATAACTACAGGCATCAAAGCGGTATGCATATATGTTTCGTTGTTAAGCCAGGTTTCGTTCGTAAGTTTGCAGCCTTTGGCATTCCTTATGGTTCTGCCCATCTGAAGTTTACTTGCGAAGAAGACTTTGCACGGTACAGAGAAGCTAGAAAGACAGGAGAAGCTTTAGATATTAAGGTTTATGAAGTGCCTCCTGGAAGTGCCCATTACTTAGAGCACTGCCTCTTCAGTCAAGACGCTGAAGGTGGCCTTTTAGGTCAAATGGCAAGCTTAGGTGCCCAAGCAAATGCGTTTACGAGTGACTCGGAAACGGTCTATTATTTTTCTACTGTAGATCACTTCAATGAGTCTCTTGACCTCTATTTTTCTATGTTGATGCAAGCAGATATCAGCGATGAACGTGTTGAAGCAGAACGAGAGATCATTGCAGCTGA
The DNA here is from genome assembly GCA_964468675.1 of uncultured Oscillospiraceae bacterium. Lineage (GTDB taxonomy): Bacteria > Bacillota > Clostridia > Saccharofermentanales > Fastidiosipilaceae > CAYXVJ01. Next base: position 7,643 of record CAYXVJ010000017.1, on the reverse strand, counting down.
AATCGATATGTATGAAGACGATCCAGACAGCGTTGGCATGAAGCTTGTATTAAGCCAGCTATATAGCGAACATGGTTTAAAGCATGACATAGCAGGTACAAAAGAATCCATCGCACAGATCAATCATGAAACACTGGCACCAATCGTTAAACATTTCTACACACCAGCTGCTATGAGCCTTGTTATTGTTGGTGACTTCCCAGAAGAAGAGATGCGTGAGGTAATCGATTATTTCGCGGATCGTTTAGATACGATGGATATACCACCTAGAGGTGTTACACTTTATGCCGATGAGCCGGCAACGGTTGCCAAAGCCAATGGCGAGTTGGTGATGGATATTGAAAATGAGCGTTTCCATCTTGGGTTTAAAAATCCTAATGTGAATCGTCACCATCCGACCAATGGTTCACACTGGGCGTTGATTCAAGCACAAGGACAGTTATTTTGTAACAGTATTATTGGTGATGCCTCGCCGCTCTATCAAGAACTCTATGAAGCTGGTATTATCAATGACAGCTTTGGTATCCACTTTGCCTGTGGCCATGACTATAATTATATTTTTATGGGTGGTGAAGCTGAAGAACCACAAGTAGCTGCAGGTGAAGTGCTAAGACGCTTCCAAGCGGCTGTTGCTGCTGGGGCTATCGATAAGGATGTGTTTAATGTTCAGAAGAAAGCACTCCATGGTGACTTTGTGCGTTCACTAGACCACATTGAAGCCTCAGGTATGGCTGCCTTAGAAGCAAGGCTGTTTGACAGCGATCTATTTGGCCATGCGGCCATCTTTAGCCGTTTGGATGCAGATACAGCCAATCATTTTATGAAATTTGTCCTCGATGAGGGCAGCGTGACAAAACTAATCATGAGGAAACGAGGATTCTAATATGCCTTTAAGCAATGTATTGATGTCCCTCAGCAGTTACCGTGTGACATTCCCAGGTTTGGGTATTGACGATGGACTAGAGATTTCGAGAATCGCCTTTAGGCTTGGTTCTATTGAAATCTATTGGTACGGCCTACTGATCGCCTTGGGTGTCTTACTCGCCATGTTCTTGTCTGTGAGACATGCACCACAGTTTAATTTAAAATCAGATGATGTATTAGATTTTTATCTATGGACCATCCCTATGGGTATTATTGGTGCCAGAATTTATTACATTGTATTTGCTTGGGATGAGTTCTCACATAATATATGGTCTGTCTTTGACACCAGAAATGGTGGGCTTGCCTTCTACGGCGGCATCATCACTGGTGCGTTAACGGTTTATATTGTAGCGAGAATAAAGAAGATTACCTTCCCCCAAGTCGCACATTTCTTTATTCCTTATGTGCCACTAGGTCAGGCTATTGGTCGATGGGGCAACTTCTTTAATCAAGAAGCGTTTGGTACCAATACCAATTTACCATGGGGTATGTACTCGAATGGTACAAGAAACTACCTCAGTAGTTTGGCTGATCCAGCGTTGGATCCAAACTCACCTGTACATCCTACTTTCTTATATGAGTTCGTAGGTAACCTCATTATTTATTTCATCTTAATTGCTATTCGTAAGCGTACAAAAGATGGCTTTAAGCCATTGGCAGCCTACCTTGTGCTGTACGGCACACTACGCTTCTTTGTTGAGCGTATTCGTACGGACTCACTTTATATAGGTAACACCGATATTCGTGTATCAGCTCTCTTATCTGCAGTCATGGTTATTGCAGGACTTGCATAC
>CAYXVJ010000017.1:0-5868 GCA_964468675.1 uncultured Oscillospiraceae bacterium | reverse complement strand
GCAGCCTTGCTTTCTGCAGATCCTGAAGCTTCTAGTCAAAGCGATGAAGTTGGCATGAATTTAGCTAGTGATCAAAACGTGCTAGACGAAAATGAAGCAAGCTTAGATGATGCAGTAGAAGCAGATGAAGATTTAGAAGACTTGCCTGTAGAAGAACTCGATATGGATCGTTTGATCCGTGAAGCGAGGGAAGCTGCAGCAAAAGCTTTGGCATCCGCAAATGACGATGGAGATGCTATTGATGACGTTGAAACACCTGTGGATGATTCCGAAGATATAAAGGAAGATTAATCCATGTCCTCTTCAATTGGCAGAGTTGAAAGAAAGCGCTTCACCTATTTTCAGGTACTAGACTATTGGTTATTAATACCGGTACTTTTTATCTGTATATTGGGTATTTATGTTCTCGATATCGTGTTGATGTTAAACTTCCCACGAGCATACCCCAGAAATATTATGGTGCAAGTTGCGGCCATTGTACTGGGCTTGATCGTCATGTTTATCATCAGCTTGATTGAACGATCGCTCTTTCGTTTACTTGGCTGGATGATTTATGCCGTTGCACTTGTTATGCAGCTTTTGCTGCCCGTATTTGGTTCTGCTGAGATTGCAGCTCAAACAGGATCGAATGCCTGGCTTGTCTTGCCGGGCATAGGCACTTTCCAGCCCTCTGAATTAAGTAAGAGCGGTCTTTGTGTGACTTTGGCTTTCTTATTAGAAGATATCAAGCGAGGAAGATTTAATTATTGGCAAGGCTTCCTCTTGTTTGCTTTGATTGCAGCACCTCACATGTTTATGATTATGATCTATGAAGGTGACTTCGGTACCTCGATGGTTATTGTTTTTATGCTCGCCTGTATTATATTTGTTTGGGGCATAAAACTTCGTTATGTATTCTTAGTCATATCAGCAGGTGTAATCTCGATTCCATTGATATGGACACGCTTCTTCTTACCTTACCAACAACAACGTATCTTATCTTTCTTATACCCGAATTACGATCCGACGGCATCTTATAACGTTAATCAAGCTAAACTTGCCATTGCCTCAGGCGGTCTGATTGGTAATCAAAGTGGAGAGTATGTCTCAGTTCCTGTTCAAGAATCTGACTTTATCTTCTCTGCTGTAGGGGAGCACATGGGTCTTGTTGGTACATCCTTATTGATTATTTTGGCCTTTGTCTTTTTGTTTAGATGCGCTTATCTTGCCTATAAGATTGAGCGGCCTGCATATAAATATATAGTGACAGGGATTACAGCAGTGTATGCTTTCCATTATATTGAGAACATAGGTATGAACTTAGGCTTGATGCCTGTAACGGGCATTCCTCTACCTTTTGTGAGTCAAGGAGGTAGTGCCATGTTGGTAAACTTCCTTGCCTTGGGTTTGATTATGAATTTATCTGTGAACCGAAAAATAGATTTAAACACGTAAGTGATCGAATAGGTCGATCGAAATATCAAAAATTTACAAGGGCTCTTGCTATCCAAGATGGTGGATAACAAGAGCTTTTTCTTGTTTTTAAATGAAATACCGCTCCTGTTTCCCTTAAAAGTACGAAAAATCATCTTTTTTTAATGAAAATCGCTTGCCAGCCTTTCAATATACAGTTAGAATACATTTAAGTGGTGAATAGTGGTGCAAAAGGGGTCATAAGTGGCGAATCGTGGTGATTCCTAGGATCCCATCGCACAAGATGAGGTAAACGTGGCAAGGTATACACATTCCAGTGATAGTAAGGGAAGGATTTTTATCCCGGCTAAACTGCGAGACAGTCTAGGCCGTGCTGTCCATGTCACAAAATCACTTGATAAGGGTTATTTAGCCGTTTATACCGAAGACCAATTCGCCATGATTAAACAGCAGATTTTTGAATTGCCAGGTACTGACCCAATCGCCAGACGTTTCAGAAGAGAAATCATTGGTGAAGCCATCCATTGTAATTTGGATAGCCAAGGTCGTATCAGCATAAGCGATGAGTTATGGACAGAGATTGGTGTAACACCCGGTGAAGAAGTATATGTCACAGATATGGGTGGAACGCTAGAAATTTGTTCTAAGGCCTTCTTTGATAAACAACGCGAAGAAGAAACACCGATTACAGAACTGGATTTGAGTGCATACGATGTCAAGGGAATTATCTAATTTTGGGCATGAGCCCGTCTTGCTAGAGGCATGTATCAAAGGATTGAATATCAATCCTTTGGCTACTTATGTCGATTGCACTGCAGGTGGTGGAGGTCATTCTTCCGCCATATTAAAAGAATTAGATCAAGAAGGACATTTGATCTCCTTTGACCGAGACAAAGATGCATTGAAAGAAGCAGATCGCGTACTAAAAGCTACCCACAGTAAGGGTCGCTATACACTTGTGTACAACAGTTTTGCTCATTTAAGAGAAGAATTGGATCAATTAGAAATAGAACAAGTCTCGGGGATACTTGCAGACTTAGGTGTCTCATCTTGGCAACTGGATACAGCAGAACGTGGTTTTGCCTACATGAAAGATGGTCCACTCGATATGCGTATGGACACGAATGGTGGTAAGACGGCTGCAGATCTTGTTAATACCTTGCCAGAGACCCGAATAAAGGACATTTTGAGCCGTTACGGAGAAGAACGCTATGCAGGCAGGATTGCACGAAGGATCGTAGAGAGGCGTCAACTTGAGCCCTTTACGAGGACTTTAGACTTAAGTGAAGTTGTTCGTATGGCAATGCCACCTAAGGCAAGGCATGAGGATCAGCATCCGGCCAAACGCAGTTTTCAAGCCTTACGGATCGCTGTAAACGATGAATTAGGTGAATTGGAAACGATGTTAGAGCAGGCAGTAGAGAGCTTAGAGCTAGGTGGAAGGCTTTGCATAATCAGTTTCCACTCACTGGAAGATCGAATCGTTAAAGAAGCATACAGACGCTGGGAAGATCCCTGTATCTGCCCCAAAAACTTGCCACAGTGTGTATGCGGTAGAAAATCACTCGGTCGAGCAGTCGGCCGTAAAGGTGTCGTGGCAGATCAAGCAGAATTAGAGCGAAATCCGAGATCAAGAAGTGCAAGATTAAGGGTTTTCGAACGTAACGATGAACCGTATCAAAATTACAGTCAATCGTGATGGTGATAAAAGTTGAGGATATTGTGTCATGTCTAGAAGTAATTTAGCCAGAAAGGCGTCAGTTGCAGCTCCACAAAGGAGAGATGAAGAGAACCTGCGTTTAGCAAAGGTTAAGATTAAACCGGTTCCTGAAGAAGAGCGTAAACAACGCATGCGGGCACAAGAGATACGCAAGTCAACGAAGCGTAGTGGTATAAAGCTATTTGGTGGAGTACTGGGCATCGTCTTACTATTAACAACGATGTTTGGCTTTATCTTAGGCCAGCAAACGAAGCTTGTTGAATTGAATTTCGAGAATGCAAAGATTGAGCGTGAGATCACGAAATTGGAAGTGTTACAAACACAGCGCAATCGTGAGTTAGAAGAATTATTTGATAAACATGATGTGCGCATGCGAGCTTTAGAGTTGGGCATGCAAGATCCTATTCAAAGTCAAATTGTCTATCTTAATGTCCCGGTTCAAGATCGCTTGATCCTAGGTCAAGTCTCCAGTTTAAAAGCTGGCTTGGAAGACGAGCAAGGTGCTTCAGCCAAAGCGAATATTGAGGGTTTTTTCAAGTCTTTCTTACCATAGCAAAGACTTTTTATGGAGATAGATCATGAAGAGTAAAGATAGAGTCAACAAAGGTAATACGCGCGGTGGCATTTTCGTCGCCGCTCTTTTCATATTTTTAGCTGCTTCATATTTGTTATATTCCTTATTTCGGATCATGATACATGACCATGAGGCGTATGCAAAGGAAGCGGCTAGTCAGCACTACCGTCAAATTATCGACTATCCAGAGCGAGGCGAGATCAGGGATACAAATGGTTTTGCCCTAGCTGTGAATAACTATGTATATACCATCGGTATTACACCAGCATCGCTTAATACCATTCCTCAAGGGCGTTTAGAGCGCACGAAGATTGTGAATGGCATGGCCGATATCTTGGATTTAGATCGCAAGTGGATGGCAGAACAAGCAGAAAAGCTCGATGCATCTTACGTGATTTTAAAGAAAAATGTCGATCGACGCATGTACGATGAATTGCGTGACTTCCTAATCTTGCACCAAATTGGTGGAGTGACGATCGATGTTGAGATGGACCGCTTCTATCCAGAAGGATCGGTGGCTGCTAATATCATTGGTTTTACCAATAAGCAAGAAGACATCATCAATGGCGTCATAGGCCTTGAAGCCTATTACAATGATTTGTTGACTGGTACACCTGGCTATACCTATGCAGAAGTGGATAACTACAGTAATGCGGAGTTGCCGTATACGGTGCCTACCGTAGAAGAAGCAGTGGATGGTTATGGACTTCAACTGCATCTTGACATTGGTGTACAAGAAATCATACAAGAAGAACTTACGCGCTATACGGAGCGCTTCAAGATGACCAACGGAGCGGTTGCCATCGTAATGGATCCTAAGACCGGTGCCATTATCGGTATGGATCAAAATGGCAGCTTTGACCTCAATGATCCTTTTGGTGTACCTGATATATTCGATGGGGATGAAGATGATTGGAATCCACAAGAAAATAAAGAACAGATGGACTTTTTAACCTCTAAAGTTTGGTTAAATAGATCCATATCAGAACCTTATGAGCCAGGCTCTACCTACAAAGCCATCACAGCTGCGATGGCCTTAGATCAACGATCTGTTAGTGAAACACAACGCTTCTCAGACGATCCTATTTTTGTAGCGGGCTGGGATGAGTATCCCATATCATGTTCTGTACATGGAGGACATGGCCATGTAACGATGGAAGAGGGTTTGTGGACCAGCTGCAACCCTGTTTATGTCCAAGTGGCTCAATCTATGGGGGTTGCTACCTTCTATCAATATGTACAAGCATTTGGCCACTACGATCCAAGCGGTATTGATTTGCCTTTTGAAGTTGCAGGTCTGCAACAAGAAAATCCTTACGAAATTGACATGGCTGTAAACTCCTTTGGTGAGCAAGCTACCTTAACCCCTATCCAACTCGTTAACGCATTCGCTACATTGGGTAACGGTGGTATTTTATACCGCCCACAAGTAGTGGATAAAATTGTAGATCAAAACGGTCATGTGATTGAAGACATAGAGCCAGAGGTCGTTAGACGCGTCATCTCAGAAGAAAGCTCAAAAACCATTAGAGACTACCTTAGAGGGGTAGTCACCGAAGGTGGTGGTATCAATGCTGAGATTTTAGGTTACCAAGTAGGCGGTAAAACATCAACGTCTACGAGTGGTGCAAATGAAGAGAACATCGTGATCTCATTTGCTTCCATCGTTCCTTACGATGATCCGGTTTTAGCCGTCCTTGCAATTATGTACCTGCCTGAAGAGAAGGTCTTGTCTTGGCCTTCACAATTATTAAACCGCTCCATCACGGAACGTGTTATGAAGTACCTAGGTATCGAGAAGAACTATAGCTTTGAAGAACTAGAAGAACTCTTCTCGCCAGGCCATATTAGAAATATTGTCGGTCGAGATGTAAAAAATGCGGTACAAAACTCACCACTTATCCGCTGGGATGTTGTAGCTGAAGAGGGGGCAGAGTACGAAGATATTGTAACTGCTCAGTTTCCGCCCACCACAGAACTGAACAATGGCTTTGGAACCATATACGCATCAGTCAGTGGTGAAATACCAGAAGATAAGATTTCGGTACCAAGCTTTATTGGTCTGAATATTGATGCAGCGATGGAATTATCAAAGGAATCAGGTGTGAACATCCGCCTTGCAGGTACACACTATCGCGGTGTTGTGACAAGTCAAGATATT
>CAYXVJ010000016.1:19532-20145 GCA_964468675.1 uncultured Oscillospiraceae bacterium | reverse complement strand
CAATGAAAATCACTGCATCATTGTATACAAATATGAACCTTACTTTATTTGAATTATCTTCTTTCTTCTGATTGTATCAATAATAACACCAGCTATAATAAATAATAATTGAAATACAAGCCATATATATACTCCATAGTGCATATATTGCCTTTGAATGATTTCTGCTGAGGCTCCTTCACTAATTAATCTGTCTAAATTAGAAAGATTATTTTCAAGAATAATATTACCAATATACTCCCCAATAGACATCCCTAAAAAACAACCGAGAGTTGTGAGTATAGAAGAAAAATAAAACTTAAATAATGGGAAGAAGATTGCTAGTATCCAGGTATACAGAAAACGATGTCTTACTCCCCACTCAAATGTGTATATATGGCTATCTTTGCCTAATGCAAAATAATGATTAAAGAACAAGTGTGCAGTGATATAAATGATAACTGTTATTATGATCAATACTATAGGTAATCTCCATTTATGTTTCATACGATTAACTCCTTTACTAGCAAGACTAATCATCCATAGCATATCGATACTTTTTGATGGTGTCAAAATATATGTTTTAATCGTATTTACATTTTGATGTTTGTGTTTAATGATAGAATTTTGTTTT
>CAYXVJ010000016.1:17607-19522 GCA_964468675.1 uncultured Oscillospiraceae bacterium | reverse complement strand
TCGATATTTTTTAATTTTGTCAAATAAGCATATTTTGATCATATTAGTTTCTGAAATTTATATTTTTGTCATAATTTTGTTTTTCGTGCAGAGTGAAAATCACTGGTAATCAAATGGTGGTTTCTGTTATGTATGTGCATCTGTCTTTGGATCTATCGAAAGGACTCAACTGTTGTAATTCCAAAATCATCACGTAATAAATCATCAACTACTGCGGTTAGAACTGAAAAGTCTTTTGTTTGTTTAGGAAACATCAATATTGACTTACTTGGAGTTAAGCGGCAACAGATACATCAAGCTGATTATAGATTCATAAAGCTTTGATGGGGGAGATGGATCAAAGATTGTTGCTAAGAAAACAACTCTATATCTACCTTGAAAAATATTAGCAGAACAACTTTTATTGTCCTGCTTTGAACATGCCTCTGCATGTGTGCTGCTAAACATTAAGTGGTTTAGATTTCTTTGATGACTTATCGTCTAATATCAAGCTTATACTGCATGAGCAAGATTGCTTTTTGACGGTCTGGTTCTACGAATCTTAATTGAATAATGCTTTGTAGTTTAGCTGCATCTTTGGGATCCAATATTCTGCGATAGGGTTGTTTTGGTTGCCCTAAGTTGCCGATAATGTCAGGGGAGCCGATTGCAGAAAAATAGATGGATTCAGGATAGATATAACTGACATCCGCTGCATCGATGTTATCCACTAGATAAAAGCCTTTGAAGTGCCAGGCGATGGTGTTGACATCCAATACTGTATAACCGTTGATGTGATGCAAGAATTCTAAGATGAATGCTCGTTTGACTGGTGTAGCACGGTAGTGTTTGCGAAGTGCATTGAGATTTCGCCAAGCCATCCAGCTCTCTATCGTAGCCGTACTCATGTGCTTTATTACAGGAATTTCATCCGTGATACTCAAACGTATGGACTCTAGTAGTTCATTTCTCTTCGTATCTTCTAGTGTGGTACTGGAGAGTACACGAGAAATTAAGCTAGCGCTCTCCTTGGCAGGTAAGACACTCCAGGAATCACGTAAGAGACTATGGTGCGTGTAGAGTGCTAGATCGTCTAAACTTTTAGCCCACAAATCGAGAAGAAGAGCCGTAAATTTACTGTCACGAATTAAATGCCGCTTGATTAAGAAAGCTTCTAAATTACGTGTGCTTATGTCTCCGGATAGATCTTCGTTCATTACACTTAGACTTTGGCTTAAGAATGTGGCTGCATCTTGTTTTAAATCGATTGATTCGGGCAAGATTTTAATCAGGTAGGGCGGTTTTGGCCCAACCTTTTCACCTGCATGTTGCAGATAACGCCATAGCCAAGCAAGGCTTCGGTGAAGCGCCTTATTAGGGAAGTGGATTTGAAACTCAGTCCAACCAGCAACAAATAAGCTCCAACTAGGGTAGTGAATCACTAAGCGATCGACTTGTTGTAATTGCATAGGATCAGTAAGCCTTGGATAGAGGCTGTAGATAGCCATCTGCTCTTCGATGCCTAGAGATTGTAGTTTGGCAGTACGAAGGGTGTGGTCATCTTGGAGTAAGATGTCTAGAAGCGTATCACTTTGCTCTTGTGATTTGGCGCGTTCATGAGGCAGCTGATGTGCCCGCCTGATATCCAACAACACTTCATGAAATTGGCTACTCATCTCAGTAGTACTCATGCTAGATCGCCTTTGTGCTTAACTTGATCTTGTTGACGGCTAATGAAGTTCGCTGTATCTCTAACTTCTGTTGCACTATGGGATAAACGTAAGCTCATCTCGGCAAGGCCACGGTCAAAATCATCTAAGGTGTGGTTTACCTGAGATTGTAACTGTTCCTTATAGCCAGATATAGAGTTGTCAATTGCATTGTTTAAACCTGCAATGTTCTTAGATAGATCCTGATTGGATAGTTCAATTTGCTT
>CAYXVJ010000016.1:7550-17597 GCA_964468675.1 uncultured Oscillospiraceae bacterium | reverse complement strand
TTGTCTAATCTCAGTGCTTAGCAAGTGATAGTCTTGCAATACATCAATGCTTTGTTGATGTTCATCTGCTAGCTGTTTTTCAAGTTGACTTTGGATTTGCACCAATTGCTCTAATGCATTCTTATTGTTCGACGCGTGATTGTTCAATGCTTCTTCTAGGCTAGTGATTCTCTCACCTAATACTTCAGATAGACTTGTTTGTGTATCTGTGAGACGATTGGCTGCTTCAGATAAGTTCTTAAAGCTTTCATTTGCCATCTGCCTCTCTTGATCCCAGCTACTTCGCTCTGTTTGGAAATCTCTTAGTGCGGATAGGACTTCTTGGCTCAACCCTTTTAATTCATCAATGCCGTTTTCTTGTTGCGTACTCAATCTATTCGCTAACTGACTGATATCTTCGCTGCTTCTTGTGAGCGAAGGGACAATGTCTCTACTAATACTTTCATTTAAACTTGATTCAACGCCTGTAATAACTTCTGATGCAAGTAGGTCTTTAGCCGATTGGCTGAGTTGCTCGTTGTAAGAGACAAAGCGGCTGATTAATAAAGCGCTAGATGCTTCAGGGTTATAGACAGGCAGCTTTAATTTGATCTCGGCTATAAATGTGTCGATAGAGAAATCCAAACGCTTACGATCTTCACTCGTGCTGCTATGGATTAAATAGTGGAGTAAGAGTCCTAAGAAGAGGGGGAAGAGGGATGCGCTTAACATTAAGGCATCGCTGCCTGTTAAGAAGTTTTGGAAGGCGATCAAGGCAACCGTTAATACTAAACCCAATATTGAAGGAATGACATTTGTAGGAGCAAATTGAGAGGAGTAAAACGATTCGTTTTGAAGGCTAGCTTTCAGTAAACTTGCTTCTGCAAGATACTCATCTTTATATTGCTGTTTGGAGTGCTTAACCCAAGAGGAGTAGGCTTTCTTTAGTTCTACTAGAGTTGAATTCTCAATAAGGCGGTCTAGTGTTGTTAGATGCTCCATATCGCTTGAGCCTAGTTCATCTAAACCATCACTTAAAGCTTGTAATTGCTCTTGCATCTTACTTGCTTGCTTTGCACGCAATATAAATAAGCTCATACCAACAATGACTAGCAGTACAGCTGCAATAATGAGGGCGATCCAATAAGTGGTAGCAGAAAGCAAGAGTGCTGTAGGTAGTAACATAAACACCTCCGGGTGATTTCGGATTTTGGGTAGCGTAAAAGACGAGGTCAGTATCGCATTACTCTAAGCTTACTACAAGAAGTTTACGAGACGATTACATTCATCTTAAGGCTAAGGCATTCTTTATATTAATTGTGTTTAGTCCTGTATGGATTTTAAAGCAGCTATGGTTTCATCCAAGCTTTTTTCGTCCTCAATGTTTAATAAGCTTGCTTGACGATCCACTCGCTTAACTAGACCCAAGAGTGTCTTTCCAGGTCCAAGTTCAATGTATTGCTTGATGCCTAGGTTTTTCAGTTGGGTGATGGTCTTCGTCCATAAAACGGGGCTGGTCATATGGGTGCCAAGGTATTTTGCAGTATGTTCATCTACTACGAGTGGTTTAGCAAATACATTTGAATAGACTGTTTGCTTTGTTGTTTTAAAGTTTATGCTATTAGCGTACTCACTTAACTGCTTTGCAGCAAGGTCCATGAGTTTAGTATGGAAAGCGCCGGATACATTTAAACGAAGGGCTCGTCTTGCACCTAAGTTCTTAAACTGCTCTGCAGCTTGTAAACATGCTTCTTCGTAACCTGCGATGACCAATTGTCCTGGTGCATTGAAGTTTGCAGGGAAGACCTTGCCCTTATATTTATCTTCATTTAAAGCATTTAAGATGACTTCATCGTCTAATCCCAATATCGCAAACATGGCGCCTTTATTTTGATTAGCTGCCTTGGACATAACTTCAGAGCGATAGGCGATGAGTTTTAAAGCGTCGCTTAAATCAATAATACTTGCAGCAGTGAGTGCACTGTATTCACCTAAGGAGAACCCAGCTAGAGGCGCAGTATGGATCTCTAGTTGATCTGGTTCAAGCCTTGCTTTTAGTGCGTGGTAGGCTGCCATACTCAAGGTGAATGTCGCGATTTGTGCGTATTTGGTGTCATTTAATGCTGCTTCATTGAGCTTTAAAATGTCGTACCCTACCGTTGTTGATGCAAGATCGTAGATCTCACTTGCTTCTTTCGATGCTTTTGCTAATGCTTGGCCCATATTGGGGTATTGAGCACCTTGTCCACTAAATAGAATTGCTGTGTTTGACACGAAATCGTCCTCCATGTACTTGACTCTTTTGCTACAACTGATTAAACTAACAAATAGTTTGAGTTTCAAATGATTTGATAATCAAAAGTAATAAGTCTAATGTAATGCATATGCGTTTGAAAGTAAAGTTTGATTTGGATTTCGAGGTATAAAGTGAAGATAGGCATAAAAGGAACAGGGACATATCTACCAGATGTTGTAGTGACAAACGATGATTTTGCAAAGATCGTCGATACATCCGATGAGTGGATCAGAACTAGGACAGGCATAGAGAGCCGCCACATGACCGCAGGTGAAAGCACCTGGTACATGGGGAGTATGGCTGCGAAGCGTGCTTTACTTGCTGCGGGCTTAGAAGGCTCGGATATTGACTTAATTCTAGTCAGTACAACCACGCCAGACTATGCGACACCCAGTGTCAGTTGCATGATCCAAGCTGAGATAAAGGCTAAGGATAGCTTTACGATCGATATCAATGTGGCTTGTAGCGGCTTTGTATATGCTTTCGATATGGCTGCAAGGTATCTATTGGATCCTAAGATTAAGCATGTTTTAATTGTCTCGAGTGAAGTCTTAAGCAGAATCACAGACTTCGAAGACAGAGCTTCTTGTGTCTTGTTTGGTGATGCAGCCTCTGCTGTTGTAGTGGGGCGGACTGATACGGGTGAACTCTTAGCCTCTGACTTAGGTGCAGATGGAACAGCGGGTGGTGTCTTACTAGCAGCATATCCAGAGCACAAGCACCCTTGGTGGCCAGAGGACGCAGAAGAGCGCTTCCCCAATCGTTTTGAATCGGCACTTTCGACCTTACGTATGGAAGGTAAAGAAGTCTACCGTTTTGCTGTCAATGTCATGGCAGACTCAGTCAAACGAGTGTTGGATGAAGCGGGGTATACCGTAGATGATTTAGATTTCTTAGTCCCTCATCAGGCAAACAATAGAATCTTGGAAGCAGCTGGCAGACGTTTAGGTCTAGGTATGGACAAGATCTATAGTGGCCTTGCTACAACAGGTAATACAAGCTCAGCTTCAATTGGACTAGGTTTAGATGCCGCTATTAAAGAAGGTACGATCAAAAAAGGTGACTTAGTGGCTATCTGTGGGTTTGGCGGTGGCTTAACCTATGGTGCAGCACTATTCCGTTACTAAAGGAGAGACTATGTCAGAGGAAAATAAGAATGAACAGATAAGACCAATTGCCATTGTTACGGGTGGATCTCGTGGTATTGGTAAGGGTATTTCATTAAAGCTAGCAGAAGAAGGATACGACATTGTTCTAAACTTCCATTCGAATGTGGATGCAGCAAAGGAGACTGGTGCCGAGATTGAAGCATTAGGTGTTAAAGCTTCTTTGGTACAAGCAGATGCATCTACAGAAGAAGGTGTAAACCAAATCTTTGCTGCACTAGATGGTTTAGATGGTCATCTTGAGGTATTGGTGAACAATGCAGGAATCAACCGTGATGGGCTTCTCGTACGTATGGATAAAGAACAGTTTTCAACCGTGATCGATACAGACTTAACAGGACCATTCTTAATGATTCGTGAGGCTTCTAAACTGATGATGAAGAAGCGTTATGGCAGGATCGTCAATGTAACGTCTGTTGTTGGCTTATATGGGAACACGGGTCAAGCAAACTACGCTGCGGCTAAAGCTGGCTTAATTGGTCTGACTAAAACCGTTGCAAAGGAATTGGCTGCTAGAAATATTACATGTAATGCAGTAGCACCAGGCTTTATTGAAACGGATATGACGAACGCTCTGTCTGAGAAAATACAAGATGCTATTTTGAGTCAAATTGCTTTGAAGCGTTTTGGGCAAACAAAAGAAGTGGCTAGCGCAGTTGCATTCTTAGCGTCAAGCGATGCTGCTTATATAACAGGACAGGTACTGGAGATCTCCGGTGGCCTTGTGATGTAAGGAGAGAATTACATGTCATTGAAACGAGTCGTTATTACAGGAACAGGAGCTGTCACACCAATTGGCCTTACAACAGAGGACTTTTGGACGAACCTTACAGCAGGTAAGCATGGTTTTAAACCCATTAAAAACTTTGATACAAGCATCTATAAGGCTAGTATTGCAGCTAGCATTGAAAACTTTGACCCACTAGACTATCTGGATCGTAAAGATGCTAGGCGTATGGATCGCTATACTCAGTTTGCTATGGTGGCAGCAAGTGAAGCGATGGATCAATCTGGCCTTAAAATTACTGAAGAGAATTGCTTTGACGTAGGTGTCATTATCGGCACAGGCATCGGCGGCATGGAGACCTTCCAATCCGAAGTCTTAAAGATGGGCGAAAAAGGCCCACGAGGAGTATCTCCTTTATTTATCCCGATGATGATCGGGAATATGGCTGCAGGACGTGTATCCATGGCTTATGGCGCTAAAGGTGCTAACTTTGCCGTGACGACTGCTTGTTCATCCGGTGCCCACTCCATAGGTGAAGCATTTCGTAAGATCAAATACGGTGAGTTAATTGCTTGTATTACTGGTGGATCAGAAGCCAGTATTACTGAAGTGGCTGTAGCAGGTTTCGGTAATATGACGGCCTTGACTTCATCTACAGATCCAGATCGTGCATCCATTCCGTTTGATAAAGAGCGTGATGGTTTTGTCATGGGTGAGGGTGCAGGTATCGTGATTCTAGAAGAATACGAGCATGCTAAGAATAGAGGGGCAACTATCCTTGCAGAAGTCGTAGGTTATGGTGCAACTGGGGATGCGTATCACATCACTTCACCTGATCCAGAAGGATTGGGAGCCATTAGAGCGATGGAGATGGCTACAAGGGAAGCTGGCATTACAGCAAGTGACATTGATTACATCAATGCTCATGGTACCAGTACACCGATTAACGATGCGATGGAGACGAAAGCTATTCACCGCTATATGGGCGATGTGGACTATAGACCACTTGTGAGTTCAACAAAGTCAATGACTGGCCACTTGTTAGGTGCTGCTGGCGCAATCGAAGCGATTGTATTGGCCTTAGCATCTAGAGATAGTTTAGTACCGCCAACGATTGGTTTAAGAGTAGAAGATCCTGACTGTGACCTAGATTATGTTGCAGGCGAAGCTAGACAAGCTAATGTGACGTACGCACTCAGTAACTCACTTGGCTTTGGTGGCCACAATGCATGCCTATGCATTAAGAAGTATGAGGGTTGATGCTATGGATATAAAAGATCTTTTAGAACTCATGCGGGGCATGAAAGACAATCACATCGACTTTGTAAAACTAGATCGAGAAGATGAGACGATTACTCTAAAACGACATAAAAAAGCAAAGACAATAACGGCTACGTCAATTCCTGAACTAACGCTACCCATGCAAGACGTGACAGAAGAGACATTAGAAGTGCTAGATGTGCAAGCAGCAGAGGTTAAAGAAGCGCTTGTAGGCGAGATTGTTACCGCTCCTGTGGTAGGTGTCTTCTTTGCAGCACCATCACCTGAGTCAAGCCCATTTGTGGAACTCGGAGGAGACGTGAAGACTGGCGACATTGTCTGCATCATTGAAGCGATGAAGCTCATGAATGAAGTGGCAAGTACTGCAAGTGGCCGTGTACTTGAAATCTATGCCAAGAACGGTGAGAAGGTCCAATACGGAGATCCATTATTCCGTATCGGTTAAGCATAAGTATAAAACAAGAGGTACCCCTATGTTACTCAATCAAGAAGACATCAAAGCCATCATTCCACATCGCGATCCTTTTTTACTCGTGGATGAAATCCATGAGCTAACGGAAGACCGTGTAGTGGGTGTGAAGTATGTGACTGGTAAAGAAGATTTCTTTCGTGGTCACTTCCCGGAAGAGCCCGTCATGCCAGGTGTCTTGATTTTAGAAGCCATTGCTCAAGCCGGTGCGGTCTGTGTGCTCTCTAAAGAAGCGTTTAAAGGTCGCATCGCCTATTTTGGCAAGATGGATAAAGTACGCTTCAGGCATAAAGTTGTGCCTGGTGATGTGCTTCGTTTGGAAATGACACTCAATCGTATCCGTGGGAGCATTGGATTTGGCACCGGCAAGGCATATATCAATGGTGACACGCTTGCGGCAGAAGCCGAGATGGTGTTCGCGGTAGGCGACCCCTCTTAAAAAGGAAGGACTAAATTGATGTTTCGAAAGATTCTAATCGCGAATCGTGGAGAAATCGCTGTGACCGTGATCCGTGCCTGTAGGGACTTAGGGATCCGTTCGGTAGCAGTGTATTCAGAAGCGGATAAAAATGCTTTACATACCATGCTTGCAGATGAAGCGATTTGTATTGGACCTGGTGACTCAACACGTAGTTATTTAAACCGCCAAGCCATTATTTCGGCAGCGGTGATCTCAGGTGCAGATGCGATCCACCCAGGCTTTGGTTTTCTGGCTGAGAACACAAGTTTAGTCCGCTTATGCGAACAGTGCCATATTAAGTTCATTGGTCCGGCGAGCGAGGCGATGGCTTTAATGGGCGATAAGAATCAAGCAAGAATGACGGCTGTTGCTGCAGGAGTGCCGGTTATTCCGGGTTCATCGTCCTTAATCAATGAGATGAGTGAAGCGATTGCTACCGCTAAAGAAATCGGTTATCCCGTCATCATCAAGGCGGCTAGCGGCGGTGGTGGTCGTGGTATGCGTATCGTCTATCAAGAAAGTGATTTAAGCCATGCTTTCTTAGCTGCTAGAGCAGAAGCCAAGGCTTCCTTTGGTGATTCAAGTGTCTATATGGAGCGTTACATTTTAAATCCTCATCATGTGGAGATCCAACTCATTGCTGACGAATATGGAAATGTTGTTCACTTGGGTGAACGGGATTGTTCGGTACAACGAAGAAATCAAAAGTTGTTAGAAGAATCACCATCTCCTATTGTCGATCGCAAGCTTCGCGAGAAGATGGGCGAGATGGCAGTTCGCTTAGCGAAGTCGGTGAACTATACTGGTGTAGGGACCATCGAATTCCTAGTCGATGAAGATCGCAACTTCTACTTCATGGAGATGAATACCAGAATTCAAGTGGAGCATCCTGTGACGGAAGCCGTGACCGGTGTCAACTTAATCCAAGAACAAATCTTGGTTGCAGCAGGTGAACACTTATCCTTTACTCAAAGTCGTACAAGGTTACAAGGGCATGCGATTGAATGCAGGATTAATGCTGAAGATCCAGCATTAGGCTTTAGGCCAACGCCTGGTACGATAAAGAACTTGATTCTACCAGGAGGCTATGGTGTTCGAGTAGATACAGCAATCTATCCGGGCTATACAGTACCCTCTGAGTATGACTCACTCTTGGCAAAGATCATTGTCCATGCACCTACAAGGCAAGAGGCTATTTCTCGGATGAGGCGTGCCTTGACAGAGCTCATTATCGACGGTGTGCCAACGAATGTAGATTTCCACCTAGCCTTATTAAGGCATCCAGATTTCATAGCTGGAGATTATGACAATGGTTTCTTAGAACGCATCATGCCTCAAATAAAAGAGATGCTAGCTTAAATAAAGATGGATGAGACAATGACAGATCAAATATTTAATCAGATACGTAAAAAAGTTGAAGGTGAGATGCGCATGACGGATGCGATGGTCTTACGTCGTAGCCGACAACTAGGCAGCACTAACCAGAACTTAGAACGCCTGTATGACTATGAGCAACCCATACCGGATAACTTATGGGTGCAATGTCCTGAGTGCAAGGCGATTATGTATAGAGAAGACTTCGACCGTTTAAATAGTGTGTGCCAGCATTGTGGACACCACTTTAGAATCACGGCTTGGGAGCGTATCAGACTCGTAGTCGATGAAGGATCTTTTGTGGAATGGGATAGCAGCTTAAAGAGCCAAAACCCACTCGATTATAAAGGCTATCCAGAAAAGCTGCTATCACTGCGTGAAAAAACAGGTCTGCAAGATGCCATAGTCAGTGGGCATGCCACCATTGATGGGATTAAGATTTGTATTGCAGCGATGGACAGCCGCTTTATGATGGGCTCAATGGGCAGCGTTGTAGGCGAGAAG
Organism: uncultured Oscillospiraceae bacterium; assembly: GCA_964468675.1. Classification (GTDB taxonomy): domain Bacteria; phylum Bacillota; class Clostridia; order Saccharofermentanales; family Fastidiosipilaceae; genus CAYXVJ01. The sequence goes on along the minus strand of CAYXVJ010000016.1, from coordinate 9,341 downwards.
ATTACTAGGCTTTTTGAACGAGCCACTAAAGACAAATTGCCAGTGTTACTATTCTCTGTCTCTGGTGGTGCCAGGATGCAAGAAGGGATCGTCTCTTTGATGCAGATGGCTAAGACGAGTGCAGCAGTGAAGACGCATAGTGATCAAGGTTTATTGTTCTTGTCTTTCATGACCGATCCAACAACAGGTGGAGTTACTGCGAGTTTTGCAAGTTTAGGTGATATCATCTTGTCTGAACCTGGAACCATCATTGGTTTTGCAGGTAGGCGCGTCATTGAAGGTACGATCGATCAGACCTTACCCGATGACTTCCAGAGAGCAGAATTCTTATTGGAGCATGGTTTCTTAGATCATATTATTCCTAGGGCTGATAGCCGTGATTTCATTGCAAAGCTCTTACGTTTGCATGAAAACAAAGAACTTGATGAACACGTTTATGAAGGAATAAAGGATGGTAAAGAAGCAAAAAAGCGTAGTGGTTCTGAATGTCTTGAGATCATCAGACAAAAAGGTAGACCGACCATTATGGATTACCTACCACTTTTATTCGATGACGTAGTAGAGCTCCATGGAGATCGCAGCTATGCTGACGATCCTGCCATATGGGGAGGTTTAGCAAGGTTTAATGGTTTACCTGTGACCGTCATAGCTACTCGTAAGGGCCGCAACTTAGCTGAGAACAACGATGTGCATTTTGGTATGCCTCATCCTGAAGGCTACCGTAAGGCGCTTCGTTTGATGAAGCAAGCAGAAAAGTTCGGAAGGCCCATCATCACCTTTGTGGATACACCAGGTGCTTATTGTGGTGTAGAAGACGAAGAGCGTGGTCAGGGTGAAGCGATTGCTAAGAATCTATTTGAGATGAGTGGCCTTAAAGTACCAGTCATCAGTATCGTCATCGGTGAAGGGGGGAGCGGTGGTGCTTTAGCCATTTCGGTCTCTGATCGTTTGGCTATGCTATCCAATGCGATTTATTCAGTCATATCACCACGTGGCTTTGCATCTTTATTATGGAAGGATCCGACAAGAGAGATGGAAGCAGCAGACATTACGAGGATTACAGCCTTTGATTTAAAAGACTTTGGCATTGTCGATCACATCATCACTGAAGCAGGTGCTGGTGCACATGAATCTATAGATGAAGTGGTATTGGGTATGAAAGCATACCTACAAGAAGAACTACTTCACTTAAGAGAAATGGACCTTGAACAGATGCTGATGGAACGACAAAAGCGCTTTAGGAATATGGGTTATTTCCTAGAAGACTAGAAGTTTTTCAATTTTGTGAATCATATAAAAGAAAGCGAGGCTTTGATGCTTCGCTTTCTTGATTCTCGAGCTTTCATCTAGACTTGCTAGGTGATGCTGAAACTTCAGTTAAATCATGATAAACTAATGAGTCGATATCATGTGATGCTTATGAAAGATAAAGGAATCAACGAAGAAGATGAGTACGAACGCTAAAACAATAGCCAAAGAAGTTGAACGTCGCCGCACGTTTGCGATTATTTCTCACCCAGACGCGGGTAAAACCACCATGACTGAAAAGCTGCTCTTGTATGGAGGTGCGATTCACTTGGCTGGTTCTGTTAAGTCGCGTAAAGCTAGCCGACATGCTACATCTGACTGGATGGAAATTGAAAAACAACGTGGTATTTCCGTTAGTAGTTCAGTCTTACAATTCGACTACGATGGCTACTGTGTCAATATACTAGATACACCAGGTCACCAAGATTTCTCGGAAGATACCTATCGTACACTCGTGGCTGCAGATGCTGCGGTCATGCTTCT
>CAYXVJ010000016.1:309-7540 GCA_964468675.1 uncultured Oscillospiraceae bacterium | reverse complement strand
TTCTTGACGGTGCTAAGGGTGTTGAGCCACAAACCATTAAGTTATTCCAAGTTTGTCGCATGCGTGGCATTCCAATCTTTACCTTCATTAACAAGATGGATAGAGCCGCCTTGCCACCTTTTGAATTGATGGATGAATTAGAAAAGGTATTGGGCATATTCTCGTATCCGATGAATTGGCCGATTGGCACGCATGGAGATTTTAAAGGTATTTATAACCGCCGTTCAGGTAAGGTGGAACTCTTTGATCCATCAACTTCAAAACATGGTTCCAAGCAGGTATCTGCAAGTACAACGGATATAGACGATCCGGCACTTGCCAAAGTCATTGGATCAGATGAAGACTTAGCTAAGTTAAAAGAAGATATAGAGCTACTTGATATCGCTGGTGAAGCATTTGATTTGGAACGAGTCTCTAAAGGTGAACTCACTCCACTATTCTTTGGTTCAGGACTGACCAACTTTGGTGTAGAAACATTCTTACATGCCTTCTTGGAGATGGCGCCACCACCTTCTGCGCGTTTGACTAAAACAGGTATTGTGGATGCTAAAGATGAGCAATTTAGTGGTTTTGTCTTTAAGATTCAAGCGAACATGAACCCAGATCACCGAGACAGACTTGCCTTTATCAGGATCTGTTCCGGTTCCTATGAGAAGAATATGGAAGTGAAGCTGGTTCGTGAGAACCGTGCGATTCGTTTGCAACAACCCCAGCAGTTTATGGCACAAGATCATAAAGTCGTTGAAGAAGCATATGCAGGTGACATCATTGGTGTCTTTGATCCGGGTCTATACCGTATTGGTGATAGCTTAGTTGAAGGAGGTAAAGACATTGTCTTTGAAGGCATCCCTGTATTCCCACCAGAACATTTTGCTAGAGTCAGTGCCAAAGATTCTATGAAGCGTAAGCAGTTCTTAAAAGGTATGGAACAGCTCGCTCAAGAAGGTACCATTCAGATGTATAAGCAACCTGAAATCGGAACAGAGACTTTCATTGTTGGCGTCGTTGGTGTCTTGCAGTTTGATGTATTGGAACAACGCTTGAAAGCAGAATATAAAGTTGATATTCGCTTGCAACAATTAAACTATCGCTCTGCAAGGTGGCTACGTATGAAAGATAAGGCCATTACGACTGTCGAGGACATGGAAGACTTGAATCTGACATCGACAACACTGCGTGTCATGGATCACAGAGAGGATCCTGTTCTTCTATTCGAGTCTGACTGGGCTATAAACTGGGCTTTGGAGCGTAATAGCGAGATCGAGCTCGTAGAAATCAACGATTAGTAAGCTTCTCTAGAGTATGTAGAGAAAAAAGTATAGAAATAGCCTATAATTAGAGCAAGATATATTTTAAGCTGTGTTTTTACATGCCTTGAAATAAAACAAAGACTAGGATTACTTGGAGGTAGCACATGGCAGGCCATTCTAAATGGAGTACGATTAAGCGTAAAAAAGGGGCAAACGATCAAGCAAGGGCAAAAGTATTTACAAAACTTGGACGTGAGATTCAAGTTGCAGTAAAGAGCGGTGGTCCTGACCCTACCACGAATGCACGCTTGAAAGATGCCATTGCAAAAGCGAAGTCAAGTAATATGCCGAACGACAATATTACGCGTAGTATTCAGCGTGCTGCAGGCTCAGGCAATGAGAGTGATTTCGATGAGATTACCTATGAAGGTTATGGACCTAGCGGTGTTGCCGTCATTGTCCGTACCTTGACGGATAACAAGAATAGAACTGCAGGAGAAGTAAGGCATGCTTTTGATAAGCATGGTGGTAACTTGGGTACTGCAGGTAGTGTTGGCTTTATGTTTGAAGACAAAGGTAGCATTGTTATTACGAAGGAAGCAGCACCAGATGAAGATAGCTTGATGATGGAGGCGCTGGAAGCTGGGGCTGAAGACATCATTAACGAAGATGAATTCTATTTGATATATACAGATCCAGCTGATTTTGCTCAAGTGAAAGAACAGTTAGAAGAAGCAGGTTATGAATTAGAAGATGCTGTTGTTGAACCCGTACCAAGTACATGGGTGAATGTCGACGATGAAGACGTTCGTAAAAACTTAGAGAAAATGATCGATATGTTAGAAGACAACGACGATGTACAAGATGTCTTTCATAACTGGGAGAACGTAGAGTAGAGGATACATAGATGGCAAGAATCTTTGATTGGCTAAGAAGCCGCATCAAGGATGAGGATAAAAAAGAAATACCGAGGCCAGATCCAGGGAAGGAACTGGCTTCCTTACGGGCGCGCTTAGATGAGCGCCCTTCTTTAAATACAGGACCTTTAGCTCGTTTATCCAATGCCGCAAGAGAATTTCAAGCCATCGATGAGCAAACAGAATTAGAGGAGATGAAGGCCAAATTAAAGGGAATCACAGTGGTTGCCTTCGTTGGACCTTCAGGTACAGGTAAAAGTACTCAGGCCATTCGTGTATCGCGTGAGTTTTCAATCCACTACCTGATTGACGATGGACTGTTGGTTCACGGTACATCGATTGTGGCAGGCAGTTCTGCTAAACGCTCTTCAACAAAAATTGATTCTGTTCGTCAAGCATTGTTCATGGACGAAACAAGGTCTAAAAATATGCGTAGGGCTTTAGCCGAGCATGAACCGACAACCTTAATGATTTTAGGCACTAGTGACTCTATGCTGGATCGTATCTGTGATAACTTGTGGCTTGAACGCCCTTCCATGTTGATTCGTATTGAAGATGTGACGACTGAAGAAGAGCGTCAGTTGGCTAAGAATACAAGAATGACAGAGGGTCAGCACACCATTCCAGTGCCGAGTATGGAGATCAAGCATGAGTTTAGTGGTTACTTCCAAGACTATTTGAGCAGGATCCGTAGGCGTTCTGGTAGAGATAGAGGTCTTGGTATAGCAAGTACAGAAGCGGAACGGACTGTTGTTAGACCAACTTTTTCAACTTTAGGTCGTTACAGCATATCTGATGATGCAATGCGCAATATGATTGCACTACTCTTAGAAGAAGTAGATGGGGTGGCATCTCTCGTCAGCTGTGGATTCGATAAGCAAGTCTATGGCTTTGTCATCAACATCGAGATTGCACTTTACTATGCTTATGCAGCAAAAGATGTGCTGCAAGACGTACAAGATCAGTTGGCCACAAAATTAGAAATCTACACCTCAATTAATATATTAGCAATCCATGTACGGGCTGTACGTGTTGTCAATAAACCTAGCTCTAGAGACCTTGTACCAGGCAGAGCTGAAGTCTTTATGTCATAATTGAGCTCTTCGAGAGCATAGGAAGGAGCCTACTATGGCTACTAAAGAAAAAATATATACCATTCCGGTAAATGACGCATTTCATTCGACAGACTCTTGTCCCGTCTGCCGCTTGGCAGAACGCGCAGATATGGAAATGCTAGAATACTATCTCGGTGCATCCTTGATGGAGTCCGATGTTAGGCAGCAGACCAATAAACATGGCTTTTGTCCTGAGCATATTGAAAAGTTATACAATAGTCAAAAGAACCGTTTAGGCCTTGGTCTCATGGTTCATACGCACTTAGGGCATCTTACACCAAGCTTTAATAAAGACTTAGTCAAGAGTATCCCTGAAGAGAAGCGCAGTTTATTTGGATCAAAGAAACAGGAAAACTATAAAGAGCGTTTGCAAAACTTAGCTTCTTCTTTAAGAGACGATGCAGAAGACTGCGTTATTTGTGAGCGCATTGCTTTTACCATTGATCGCTATTTAGATGTTATCTTTTGGCAGTTCTTTAACGATGAAAGCTTTAAAGAGGCGTTTGAAGCGAATGAAGGATTTTGTAGACCTCATGTTGCAACACTCTTAGATGGTGCTGCCAAGTATTTAAAACAAGATGAAGCAGCCATTTTTGTTTCTGTTTTAGCAGAGAAACAAGCAGCCATGTTAGCTGAATTGACAGCCGATGTGGAGTGGTTTACGTTAAAATTTGATTACCGTAATAAAGACAAGCCATGGGGGAGAAGTAAGGATGCGCTATCTAGAGCTATAAAGTGGCTCGAAGGTGATCGCGAACTAAGCTAATCTTGTAAAAGATAGGTGACATATATGAAGCCAAGACAGTTTAAACGATATAAACAAATGAAATTGAGTACAAAAGGTGAGTTTGAACCACTATCTTCTTTATTAATCGGGCATATGAGGTCCGATGAGCAAACGGATAGCAGTGGACATGGCCTACCAGTGACTGCTGATTTGAAGCTAGCTACTGATGAGCAAAAAGACGACTGTACCTTATTAGTAGGTTCAGAGTTTCTAGGTAGAGGAGACGATGCTTTAGGTGCTGAATTAATGCATAAATATTTTAGGGCCTTACTCCATCAATCTCAGGTACCCTTACATATTGTGTTTTTGAATAGCGCAGTCAAACTTTGTAGCGAAGACAGCCCTATTAAAAGACAGCTAACTGCCTTAAAGGAAATGGGCTGTGCAGTACACGCAGATACCACATCTCTGGAACACTATAAGGTGGATATACCTGCTTGTCTTGCTACACCGATTAATTCGATTGGTCTTGCGCAATTGATCTTAGAGAGTCCACGCGTCATTACACTGCCATAGAATAAAAGTTAAACTAAAATGCATTGAGGTGAATCGTTTACTTTGCATTTATTCTAATGTGCCATGAGCAGATTTCGCCTAAACATGGTATGATATTCCCAGTTTAAAGAATGAGGGAATTGATGGACAGGTTGTTGGAAGGTATAACACTTTTTGAAGTTGAGCTATCTATGTACCGTAAGGGATCGGTTAAAGTACAATTTGACCTGGCTTACGGTCTTTTACGCTGGCGTGAATCCAATTCTTGGAACCGTAACTTTACCAGATCCCTCAATGCTGTAGATATAGATTCGTTGAAACGCATGATTTCGATGTGTAACATTGCTTCATGGAACCGTTACTATCCTGATGAGCAAAGCGTCCTCGCCAACGAGATCTTCCACCAAAGTTGGTCTGTATCCATCTATACAGATGATGCAGAACCTAGTTTACATCTTGAAGGTAAGGACGCGTATCCACCTGAATTTACCTTAATGTCTAATATGCTAACTAGAATCCTAAGGCAACCCTTTAAGGTACTGGACTAGTTCTAGACATTAGTGCTTAGGCATTTATGCTGATAAGTACGTGATTGGGCGACAAGGTCGCTTTTTTTATGTCTTCTTTATCAGTCTTGGCTTAGTCAACGGCAAGCCCTTCTCTTAGGGCCAACACTAGATCTTGTGCATCTTTTATGGGACGGTTAAATACAACTGCTGCTTGTGCTAAGTCTTGGCGTTGGTGGTAGTCTGAACCGGCAGTCATGATGAGGCTATGCTTTTTAGCGTAGGCTAAAGCGTCTGAGTTCTTACTGTCATGTCTTGGGTTCTCGTTATACACTTCAATACCGTGGATGTGCTCTTGATGTGCAACGATGCAACCTCGTCTATAGGGGTGGGCTTGAATGACGAGCCAATTTCTTTCATTTGCAAGTTTAATAAAACTCTCTGGAGTGTGTTCGTATAGTCTTGGGTACTCAATTAATTCTTCTTTTGTTATACCGTAGACAAGGTAGTCGTTATTGTTCTCTAAGAAACGTAACTCTAAACCGAGCATGACGGTAAAGTCTTTGCGGCTAACTGCAGACACGGCAGCTTCATAGCCACGTAAATAGTTATCGATCTTGCCGGCCCAGTTTTCTTCTGGCATAGCGTCAAAACCATGTTTGAAATAGTGGTTTGTAACGACTATACCGCTATATCCTGCATCTTCGTATGCAGGAACAATAACTTTTGCAGGTACGTGTGCGCACCATCCAAATTCTAATGTATGTAAATGCAGTTCATAAGCATAGTGATTTGACAGCTCCTCTCGTTGGAACAAGTTTTTAATATCGAGTTTCGTGTCTTCCTCATTTGTGTTCACAGGTCTTACTTTAGGCATAAGCGTATCTACACTCCTTTAATGAAATCAGTTCAAAGCATCCCTTGATCTTGGGACTATTGTACCAAACAAGTGTTAAATTTCATGGAGAGTTTTCAGCATATCCTAAAGCCTTGATAAAAGGCTAGAAAGCGTATGTGTGCTATAATAGAAACATTAGAGGATGGTGAATTTCGTGGCAACTCAGATTATTAATATTGAAAAGAATTACCCAACAGTGGATGAAGCGATGAATCGTCTTCGTTTGGAAATTTCTACGCTAAAAAGAATCGGCGTGAAGTCCGCAAAAGTAATTCATGGTTATGGATCAACTGGTAACGGTGGGGCAATCAGGCAAGCTAGTCGCTTGTATCTTAAGAAAATGCACTTGGACAAAAAAATTAGTGGCATGTGCTTAGGAGAGCATTTTGGACCGTTTGAAAAAGATGGTCGTGAGATGTTGAACTTGGATAAGACCTTAAGAAATGACCCGGATTGGGCCAGACAAAATGATGGCATTACCGTCATCGTATTTTAGATTTTATTTATGGCTGATGTTAAAGAACAGTTAAACTGGGAAAGTTTTATTGCCAAGTGTAATAGCTGCCAAGCGTGTGACCTGGCAATGAATAGAACGAATGCCGTAGTGTGGCGAGGTGCTGTAAAGGCACCTTTGCTATTTGTAGGCGAAGGGCCTGGAGCCAATGAAGATCTACTAGGTACACCATTTGTCGGTCGTTCAGGCAAGCTTTTAGATCGATTCTTAGATGAATATAATATAAAAGACGATCAGTACCACATCATGAACATGGTGAAGTGCCGACCGCCAGGTAATCGGAAACCAACAAAGGCTGAATGTTTGGCATGTAAACCGCTTCTAGACATGCAGATTGACTTTGTAGAGCCAAAAATCATCGTCTTACTCGGTGCGACAGCGTATAATTATTTTACTGGTGATAAGACGCCTATCTCGAAAGTACGTGGCATCTGGCAGCAATTTGAAAATTGGCTGATATTACCAACATTTCATCCATCTTATCTCTTACGAGATCCCAGGAAGGAAATATACTTCCATGAGGACTTTTTAAAAATCAAAGAGACGTTAGATGAGATAACACGTTCAAACAGCGATTAAAGGTGAAGGAGAGTAGACATGCGTTATACTCCTAAGCATATATTTAAAAGACTTTTTATAGCAGGGCTTATATCGTCCATCTTGTTTACTAACACAGTTAAACTAGAAGAAGCTTTAGCCGAAGAAGATAGACGTTTATATGTCGATGGAGTGGCTGTAGAAGATGAAGT
>CAYXVJ010000016.1:0-299 GCA_964468675.1 uncultured Oscillospiraceae bacterium | reverse complement strand
TATTTTGACTTTACCCATTACAGGCAACAAGACCCTTTATGGGGTAGTGAGATTATGTATCCGTTTAATGGATCGATTGAGCTTTATGGTTGTGCGGTCACTGCTTTGGCGATGAGTGTTGAGCATTTCGACATCTTCTTGAATCCCTCTGAAATGAATCAAGCCTTAGGCTTATATGCAGCTCCCCTAGAATGGGAAGCCTTTACTGCTGAGCGTGGCTTAAAGATCTTGCGTAAGGACAGTACCTTGGATGCAAGAGAGCAGTTCAATAACCCTCATCGTAAAGGGTCTTTAGGAAA
>CAYXVJ010000015.1:13404-20495 GCA_964468675.1 uncultured Oscillospiraceae bacterium | reverse complement strand
GGTAGAGCCGGATGCTAAAGATGAGATTGTAGAGTAAAATAGATTATGCCACTATACATGTTTATAAAGCATGGTTAGTGGACAGTTAGATGTGAGGATTTAAAGTGATGTTGACATTAAATTTAGAGAACACAAAACCCTTTATTAAAGACCATGAACTCGAGCATTTTGTGCCGCAATTAGAGATTGCAGACCGCATGCTGCAAGAAGGTTTTGGCCCGGGTAGTAGCTATTTAGGCTGGGTAGACTTACCTGAAAACCACGACAAAGAAGAATTTTCACGCATTAAAGCTGCGGCAAGCCGCATCCGTGAACATGCAGACGTATTAGTCGTCATTGGCATTGGTGGTTCTTACTTGGGTGCAAGAGCCGTTATTGAAGCATTGTCCGATCCCTTTGCATTCGCTAATGCCAAGAAAGATGGTCCTGTTGTAATCTTTGCAGGTTTTAACTTAAGTGGATCTTACCATCAAGAACTCTTCAATTTCTTGGAAGACAAGGATGTTGTCATCAATGTGATATCAAAATCAGGTACGACAACAGAACCTGCTGTTATCTTTAGAATGTTTAAGCAGTACATTGAAGACCGTTATGGTAAGGAAGAATCTAAGAACAGAATTTATGTCACTACAGATAAAGAAAAAGGTTCTTTAAAGACTTTGTCCAATCAAGAAGGCTACGAAACGTTTGTTGTACCAGATGATGTTGGTGGACGTTTTTCAGTGTTAACCGCTGTAGGCCTCCTGCCCATTGCAGTTGCAGGCATTGATATCGATGCCTTAATGGCTGGTGCCAAACAAGCGATGACAGACATGTCGAAGCAAGATATTAAAACGAATATCGCATGGCAATATGCAGCCGTTAGAAACAGCTTGTATCGCCGTGGCTACAAAACTGAAATCATGGTCAGCTATGAGCCAGCCATGCACTATTTCTCAGAATGGTGGAAACAACTTTATGGTGAGAGTGAAGGTAAAGATGGTCGCGGCATCTTCCCAGCAGCTGTCGACTTCACAGCCGACCTCCACTCCATGGGTCAATTCATTCAAGATGGTACACGTGGACTCTTTGAGACAGTTATTCGTCCAGAAGAGCCAAAATACAAGCTTGAAGTACCCAATGATGAGGCAAACCTAGATGGTTTGAATTTCCTCTCAGGCATGGATTTAGCTGAAGTGAATAGTAAGGCCATTGATGGAACGACCATCGCGCATGTAGATGGTGGGGTACCAAACATTGCCATATCAATTAAGCGTATCGATGCTTCAAGTTTGGGTTATTTAATTTACTTCTTTGAGTATGCCTGTGGTATTTCAGGACACTTAAATGCCGTGAACCCCTTTGATCAAGAAGGTGTTGAGGACTATAAGAAGAATATGTTCGCCTTATTGGGTAAGCCTGGCTTTGAAACACTAAGAGCTAGCTTAGAAGAACGTTTAGAGTCATAAAGATGCCAACAGTAGATCTCCCGAAACGCGTACTCGTAAGTGTTAAAAAGCCTGCCCGCTACGTAGGCGGAGAACGAGGTCAAGTGATCAAGCAAGTGCCTGCTACACGGCAGGCCTTGCTTCGCTTTGCACTGGCGTTTCCAGATACATATGAGATCGGGATGTCTAATTCTGCTGTGCAAATACTTTACGGTTTAATAAACCGAGAAGAAGATATGTGGTGTGAACGCGTTTTTGCGCCGTGGCCAGATATGGAAGCCAAGATGAGGGAAGAAGATATCTCACTTTTTACCTTGGAATCAAGGACAAAGATTAAAGCGATGGATGTCCTAGGTTTCACCTTACAATATGAATTGGCTTATACCAATGTCTTAAATATGTTGGACTTGGCGAAGATTCCCTTTTACGCCAAAGATCGAACAAAAGATGATCCTATCCTCATCGCAGGTGGTCCTGTGACGTATAACCCAGAACCGGTAGCTGATTTCTTTGACGTCATATTTATTGGAGAGGCTGAAGATGTATTAATCCCTCTTTTAAATGAGATCAAAGCGTACAAAAATTGCCCGAGTATGAGCAAAGAAGAATTGCTTCAAAGCTTAAGTCATATGGAGGGTGTTTATGTACCAAGCTTGTATCGCCTGGACACGGATCCGCCCATTAAGAAGGCGTATGTCAAAGACTTGGATCAAGTTTATGTGCCCACCAAACCTATCATTCCCAATACAGCTATCGTACACGATAGGATGTCGATTGAATTATTCCGTGGTTGCCCTAGAGCGTGTCGCTTTTGCCAAGCAGGTTTTGCCTATCGACCGGTAAGGGATAAGAAGCCAGAAACCTTAATTAAGCTTGCACAAACGCTAAAAGTAGAAAGCGGCTACGATGAGTGTGGCTTACTATCCTTATCCACCTCGGATTACCGTTACTTGCCGGAGTTGGCTACAGAACTATTAGAAGATTTTTCTTGTGAACGCATCAATATTTCATTGCCGTCCTTACGTGCCGACCAATTCTCATTGGATTTAATGGACATGGTGACCAGCACCAGAAAGAGCGGGCTTACCTTTGCTCCTGAAGCTGGCAGTCAACGCCTTCGTGACGTGATCAATAAGCAAGTGACAGAAGATGAACTCATCGAGACCTGTACAACAGCCTTTAAAGGTGGCTACACGCGTTTGAAGCTGTACTTTATGCTGGGTCTACCAACAGAGACAGATGAGGATGTACTGGCCATTGCTAAGCTTTGTAAACGTATTTTATACCGCTACAAGATCTCTAAAAGTAAATCAAATCATAACAGTTTGAACCTGACCATTAGTACTGCACTATTTATTCCTAAACCGAATACACCGTTTCAATGGGCAGCACAATTGGACAGAAAAACGCTTATTGAAAGACAAGCTCTATTAAGGAAAGCTTTACCGAAGCAGGTTAAATATGATTCACATCACGCAGATAGTTCATATTGGGAAGCTGTGTTGTCCAGAGGCGATAAAAAGCTATCACGCCTGCTTGTTGAGGTATGGAAGACAGGTGCTCGTTTCGATGCTTGGGATGAACATTTTTCTGCAAAGATCTGGGAAAATGCCGCTAAAGACTTAAAAGTAGATACAGACGACTATGCCTTAAGGCAAAGAGATGTAGATGAACCCTTACCTTGGTCACACATTGATACAGGGGTTAGTAAAACTTTATTGCGTCGAGAATGGTCTTTAGCAAAAGAAGGATTAGCTCAAGTAAGCTTTCGTAGTAAGCAAAACTTAATACATATGACGGATAAACGTAATCTAAAAGATGCTAAGCTAAAACAAGAAGAAATAGAAGTATTTACCATGCGTCTCTTTTTCGAACGCAAAGATACAGCTGAGTACATCTCACATTTGGATTTAGTAAGGACTGTTGAAAGAAGCCTTAGACGGGCGAGGTTTAAACTCTTCTTCACCGAAGGCTATAACCCAAGGCCTCATATGGTTTTTGCCTTACCTTCCGGTGTAGGTATCCGCTCGAATGCAGACATTGTTGATATTCGCTTATTAGAAGCTGTCGATGAAGAGCAGTTTTTAAGTCGAATCAATCAAGCATTTCCGCCAGGCTTCATAGCCAGAAAAGCTGTACTGCAAACAGATCGTACTAAGCCTTTGATGACCTTGGTAGAAGCATGCTTGTATCAATTTTGCTTTAAAGGAGCAGCCGATTATGCACGTGCACTGCTTTTGAAAGAGCGCTTGATTGTCAATAAGTTTAGTAAAGGTAGATCTGTTCCTATGGATATCAGGCCTTTGATTACAAGCTGTGACATACAAGATGAAGACTCGTTTACAATGCAGGTTATGGCAGGCAATCAAGTGAACCTGAGACCAGAAATGGTCATGGAAGCAATCGTAACGTACCTTGGACTCGATGCAGATCGTGCTCTAGATGCAGAGATCTTGCGTCTAGAGTTATATACGTTAGATAAGAAGAACCAATTGGTTAAGATTAGTTAGGATGATATTATGGCGAAGGATCAAATACGCTTTCCCTCATACATACGCTCAGGTATGATCCTCCAACAGGAATGTGAATTTCATTTGCGAGGAGTAGCTGTCCCTGAAGTTACCGTTGATATTGAACTTGAACGTCACCCAGCAGAAGGGGAGTCGAGGGCATTTGCTGGCCATCAGTTTGGTGTGATACACCGTGATTCAACCGTTTGTGATAAAGAAGGCAAATTTAGCTTTACCTTGCCTGCTCTAAAACATTCGTTTAGCCCCATGTCCATTACTGTTCGCTGTGTACCTAAAGCCAACAGTGAGGAAAAAGCATACATTAGAGCTCCTGGACGTCCACGACCTTTGCCCGAACTAGTTGTATTAGACGATATTTTAGTAGGCGAGGTTTGGGTCAGTGGTGGCCAAGACAATATGGTCTTGCCTTTAGCCGTAGCCGATCAAGGTGAGTATAGAAGCTTACTCGATAAAAATGATGCGGTGCGCTTCTTTTTACAAGACGAAGAAGGTAAAAAAGAAGATGAAGACTATTCTTATCAAGCAATAGAGCGTATTAGCAATGGACGCTGGACAAGGGCTGGTCAAGTCATTGACTTAAGACAAATCAGTGCGGTTGCAGCATGGTTTGCATATGACTTGAACAGACGCTATCGTGTTCCAGTCGGTATAGTGAGTACAGAAGCCAATGCCAGTTTAATCCATAGCTGGATTGATAAAGACACATTGGAAACATCTGATGTGTGTAAAAAACACCTTCTGCGAATCGGTTTAGATCGTAATGAAGAAACGTGGGAGACAGGTGGCGATAGAGCTCGCTTTCAACCTGCCGTATTTTATAACCATAAAATTGCAGGTCTAAAAGATTTAACGTGCCGAGGATTTTTATGGTATCAAGGGGAGAGCGATGTTGCCTTCCCAGACTATTACAAAGAAGCTTTACCACTGATGCTAAAGAGTTGGATGAAGGTGTTTAAAACCCCGAAAAATGACTTGCCTTATTTTATCTATACTCAATTGGCCCCTTACTTCTATCAGTCCTTAAAAGCAGATGCTCTGCCTAAATTTAACTTGATGCTAAGTAAATTAAGATTAGACCTAGGAGTACCTAGTGCCTTAATTGCAACACATGACCTGCCCTTGGACTTCGATAAGCTACCAGAGGACTGGAAACATCCTTTGCATCCTCAAGTGAAAAGACCCATCGGTGAACGGATGGCGACTAGTGCTTTAGGTATGGTGTATAGGCAAAAGGCTCCACCTAGCTCACCTGAAGTAAAGCAAGTCAAGACGGTCAGTAATAAGCTCATGTTGACGTTTGAGCATACCTTTAGCAATTTAAGGTTGCGTGCGCAAGAGACGGTTTTAAGGGGTTTTTCGATCGCAGGAGAAGACAAGCGTTTTCATGCAGCCAATGCAAGGCTCCTATATGGTATTCAGGTTATGCTATGGCATCCAGATATCAAAGACCCCAAATACGTGCAGTATGCGATGCGTGAATTAAATGGCGATGCAAACTTAATCTCTGAAGATAATATGGCGGTCTTACCGTTTACAACAGCTCCAGATGGCCCTGTTATTTTATTCGATCCTGCTCAATTGAATTTGGATCACTTGACCATATGGGCCTATCCTCAGCTTGAATCTAAAGATCCTTTACCTGAACAAGCAGCGGCTTTATCTTTATATCGAGCCGAGAAAGGTGTGGATGTGCGTTATCGCTTGGAGACGGCGAATCACTTAGAAGGTGAAGCAGCCACTGCTGTACGCTACAAATCGGACAGCCCTGTGTTTAAAATATTATTTTTAGACACAAGGTATCCCTCGCTTAGACCTAAATTGAAGCTTAGCGATTACAAGCGTTTGACCATACGTGCATTTAATATGGATGCAAGGGAAAAAGCCTTGGCACTATGTGGCAAAGGTGAATTTATAACACTTGAGGCAAAGCTTGCTTGGCAAACATTAAGCTTTGCTATTACCAAAGAAATGGATGGTGAAGAATTCTTCTTTATTTGCAAAGATACTCATCGTGAAGGTGAAATTGTCTTTGATCAAATAGAGTTGAGTGTTTAACGTATATGAGTGCATATCAAGACTTTAAATCACAATTATTAGCCTACGGCATCGATCCTAAATATAGCTTAGGACAAAACTTTATTTACGATGCAGACATTTTAAATGAACTCATTTTATTGAGTAAGATACCGACAGACGCCAGAGTCGTTGAAATCGGTGCAGGCTTTGCTACCTTGACAGAGGCCTTGTGTTTGCATCTAAAAACAGGGGAATTGATCGCTTACGAAATCGATCTTGCCTTAGATAAACGATTAAAAGATGTAGAGGCCAAGTACGAACAGCTATCCATTCGCTTGCAAGATGCCAGGTATGCCAATTTCACAGAAGACATCGAATCCATGGCAGCATTACAAAAGAAAAAAGGCATTGCTCTAGGCCCTATCCACGTCATTGCCAACCTGCCTTATTATTTGACCACTGAATTTATAGAGAAGATTTTGGTTGAAATCAAGGATGTTGAGAGCGTTAGTGTCATGGTCCAAGCTGAAGTATGGGATCGAATTAAAGCCTTACCAGAGGATAAAAAGCTATATGGTCCTTTGGCTGTACTTTGTCATACCTATGGCAAGATAGAAAAGTTGAAATTTTTACCTGCCAATGTCTTTTATCCAGCCCCTCGGGTAGACTCTGTTTTTGTGCATTTAAGCCGAAGTAAAGATGGTACGAACCCCTTGAAAGATGGGGATGGAGCAGCCTTTTTGAAGTTTGTTACGTTCATGTTTTCGAATAGGCGCAAGACGATTGCTAACAATTTGAAATCATCTGGCTTTGATGCCGCAAGAGTCCAAAGAATAGAAGCGAAATTGATTGAGCTAGGTCTATCTACAACGATTCGTGCAGAACGTCTAACGCCTGAGCAATTCATCTTATTATTTCAAGTTTTCATTTGAGCTCTTTGACTAAACAAGACCCGATCTTTTAAATACTTTGTAATCTTTTAGTCAAAACCCACTGTTTTATGTTATTATGGTTCGTATGGAATTAAATTATCTGGTTCCACACAGAAATTCTGCCCCTAGGGTGTTCTTGAAAGGATGGAATGATTAATGGCAACAAAAAACGTAACAGTTTTACA
>CAYXVJ010000015.1:0-13394 GCA_964468675.1 uncultured Oscillospiraceae bacterium | reverse complement strand
GCCCGACAAGATTTATTGGGTAAATGGCTCTGCAGAGGAGAAAGCACGTCTAGAAGATGAAAGCATCTTGTCTGGCGAAATGATCAGGCTGAACCAAGAGGAATGGCCAGGTGGTCTTTATCACCGAACAGCTGAAAATGACGTTGCTCGTGTAGAAGATCGCACATTCATTTGCACCTCGGAGCAAGATGATGCAGGACCCACGAATAACTGGGCTGCACCACAAGAAATGTATGACAAGATGACGCCATTGTTTGACGGGTCAATGAAGAGCCGCACAATGTACGTCATTCCTTATATAATGGGACCTGCAGGATCACCAATGTCCAAAGTAGGTGTTGAACTAACAGACAGTATTTATGTTGTTTTAAACATGCGCATCATGACACGTATCGGTGACATTGCTTGGAAGCAATTAGGTGACGAGTCCAATGACTGGGTTCGTGGTTTACATGCAAAAGCAAATGTAGATCCTGAAAACCGCTACATTGCACACTTCCCAGAAGATAACACCATTTGGTCAGTAAACTCAGCATATGGTGGTAACGTCTTACTCGGTAAGAAGTGCTTCGCACTACGTATCGCATCCAACCTTGCTCGTAAGGAAAACTGGATGGCTGAGCACATGCTCATTTTAGGTATTGAGAATGTAGATACTGGTCAGACACAGTACCTTACCGGTTCATTCCCAAGTGCCTGTGGTAAGACAAACTTAGCCATGTTGATTCCTCCAGCTTATGCGAAGGGTTATAAAGTTTATACAGTAGGTGACGATATCGCCTGGATGCGTCCTGGTGATGACGGTAAGCTCTATGCGATTAACCCTGAAGCAGGTTTCTTCGGTGTAGCACCGGGTACCAGTATGAAGTCTAATCCAAATGCCTTACTTACAACCAAGAAGGATACTATTTTTACGAACGTAGCCGTTACGGAAGACTTCCAGCCATGGTGGGAAGGTATGGGTGTAGAAGCACCTAACAAGGCAACAGACTGGCTTGGCAATCCTTGGACACCGGATTCAGGCATCAAAGCTGCTCATCCTAACTCAAGATTTACAGCTCCTGCAAGCCATTGTCCTGCGATCTCACCTCATTGGGAAGATCCACAAGGTGTACCGATTTCGGCCATTTTGTTTGGTGGACGTAGAGCCAAGACTGCACCACTCGTGTATCAATCCTTCGATTGGGAACATGGTGTCTTTATCGGCTCAACCATGGCATCTGAAACCACAGCTGCCGCTGCTGGTGCTGTAGGCGTTGTACGTCGTGATCCGATGGCTATGTTACCATTTTGTGGTTACAACATGGGTGACTATTTCCAGCATTGGCTCGATATGGGCGACAGAATTAAAGACAAACCATTAATCTTTAACGTCAACTGGTTTAGACTCACAGACGATGGCGATTTTGCTTGGCCAGGATTTGGCGATAACTTCCGTGTACTCGAATGGATCTTGAAGCGTTGTAACGATGAGATTGATGCTGTGACTACACCAATTGGTTATGTACCTCGTCCAGAAGACATCGTACTAGATGGTTTAGAGGACTTCACAATTGAGGACTTAAAGCCATTACTAGAAGTTGAAGCAGACATCTGGCAAGAAGAAATAAAAAAGTAAATCTAAATACTTAGATCCAAAAGGCGGTGGACAGTCAAAAGACTTGCCACCGTCTTTTGCGTTTTAAATTGGCGATGGCTGCATGTATTGCATTGACATGAAATCGTAACTGTATTATATCCCCGTTTTTCTTGAGATTTTGTTATGATAGACTTTATATTATTTAATGACTACGAATTTGTTGTTCTAAGAGAAAGGACTTGTTCGAGCTAGGCTCGATCGATGAAAATAATTAATGAAACGACTGACTGTTTTTGTTGGAGGTATCCGTTCTGTTTTACAATCACCTGAAAGCGAAGAGTACATGAGATTGATTGCTAGTAAAGCCGATCACATGCTTCGTGCGGTGAAACAAGAAAACCCATCCTTGTCGACCGATAAGGCTGCTGTACTTGCTTTGATTAATGCGGTTGATTATATACAGCGAGTTGAGCATTCAAATGAGACGAAGTTTGAAGATCATTTGCAAGCAAGAAGGCATATTGAACGTTTGGAAGCTGCTTTGAAACAAGCGAAGGAACAATTAAATCACTTACAAGGTGAAGGGGCATCTGAGATTCCCATTAGCCCTGATCAGCTGAGCTTTCGTGAGATCTTGGAGGATTAAGCATGGACTTTAATGCTGAAGTAGGTATTAAGCGCCTTACAAAAGATGCCATACTACCGTTTTATGCAAGGGTAGGAGATGCCGGTATGGATATTTGTGCTGCTGAAGAAGTACTTCTTAGTCCAGGAGAGACCAAAGCAGTAAGCACTGGACTCTCATTTATTCTGCCTAAAGGGATGGAGATACAAGTCAGACCTAGAAGTGGCTTATCTTTAAAGACGCCGTTAAGGCTTGCCAATAGCCCAGGTACAATTGACTCAGGTTATAAAGATGAACTTCGTGTCATCTTGCATAACAGCTCATGTGTTTGCAATGACGAGAAAGAAGTCTATACCTTAGATGAGACAGAAAACCGTAAAGGGACTTATAAGATCCAAGTTGGTGATCGCATAGCGCAAATTGTATTTGCTAAAGTGTCACACGTCACCCTACAAGAAGCTAGTGATGTAATTGAGCGCATTCAATCTGCAGAAGATCGTGGTGGTGGCTTTGGTAGTACAGGCATTAAGGCTTAACTAACGAAAATACGCTTCTAAAAAGTCAATAAATGCATTCTTATACCCTGCAGCATCCAAAGCAAATGAGCCTAGGAATACTTCTGAGTTACTGTTATACACACTGGTTTTAGCAGGGAATAAGCGCATGCGCTCTAGTACTACTGGTTCAATGACATCGTTTGGTACATGATCGATTTTTGCTTGGTTCATGATCAAGACGGGTAGATTTAGGTGCGATAAAGAGCCGACAATGAAGAGGTTGTCAGATAAACCAGATGACATGCGTACTGCTAGGGGCACCACTTCAGACAAAATAGGGGATAAAAGCTCGTCTTCACTGTCTACTACATAGCTGATGTAGTCGTCCCCATGGGCCAGAGGACTATCTAAAATAAATGCCTTGATTGATGTTTGGTCAAATCGTAGTTCAGCCAATCGCTGCTCAACGAGGCTTCCTTTAGCAAGCTCATCCAAATCTGCATCCGCTTCAGGCAAATGATGGTACGCATTTAAGGCTGCTGTGACCCCTGTTCCTATGCCATACAAAATGAAATTAGTTTGCCCACTCAGGCGATAGCTGTATTGCATGGCAGCAACGACATCTTCCCATTCGTTATAGCCAAAGGTTTGTAGTTCCCCACCAGATTCTCCTGATGCCCTTAAATCTATCGCCATCACATGGAAGCCTGCGTCTACTATTCGTTCGTATAGTTGTGCGGTTTCAGAACCGAAGGGGAGACGATTTTGCCCTAGGCTGTGCGCGACGATGATGGTTGCTTTAGCACGCGTTTTAGAAGGAATAAACCAGCCATTTAAACCTATACTTTCGTCGAGTGATCGAAAGGACACGTTTCTATAGTCGGGCATGACGTTGGCAGAAAAACTTGCGATGGGCTTTGCTGCTAATCTTGTGATTTCACTTGCCTTGCGAAAACTCAAAATGGCTAATGCAATGAATAGCATCGCTAAAAGGGTCAAAATAAAGGCCACGATGCGCAGAGCGTAGCGTTGCTTTTTAGGTGTTTTGAGATGAATGGTAGATCTTGCCATTTTGTCCTCATGTTTCTAGTAAGATCGATTGCATGTTATTATTATAGAAGATAAACGGAAAGAAGGAAGTCCTGACGCTTGAAAATTTTAGGAATAGAAACATCTTGTGATGAAACGGCTGTAGCAATCGTTGAAGATGGACGAAAGGTTCACGCCAATGTGATATGGTCACAGGCAGATTTACATCAGCATTTTGGCGGTGTAGTCCCAGAAATAGCAGCCAGAAAACATATCGAGGCCATTGTGCCATCCATGCAAGAGGCCTTAAACGAAGCAAAGATGACACTAGACGATATTGATGCCATTGCAGTCACTCAAGGGCCGGGTTTAATCGGAGCCTTGCTTGTTGGTGTGTCTTTCGCGAAAGGTTTAGCCAAGTCTAGTAATAAACCGTTAATTCCAGTGCACCATATCAGTGGTCATGTAGCAGCCAACTATATTACTTTTCAAGACTTGGAACCCCCCTTTGTTTGTTTGATTGCATCAGGTGGACACAGCCATATCGTATTGGTAGAAGATTATGCTGATTTTAGGATTCTGGCTAAAACCAGAGACGATGCTGCAGGCGAGGCGTTTGATAAGATTGCAAGGGCTATAGGCTTAGGCTATCCAGGCGGACCTCTAATTGATAAGGTTGCACGTTTTGGCAATCCTGATAAGTATGTTTTTCCTAGAACTCAGTTCCCAGATGGAAGCCTAGATTTTTCCTTTAGCGGTTTAAAGACCTCAGCATTAAACTTTATCAATCAAAAAAAGCTTAAAGCAGATAAAAGAGATTTAGTTGAAGAAACGGTAAGGCCTGAGATTGCAGACTTCTGTGCAAGCTATCAAGCGGCGATTGTGTCTGTATTAAGTGAACGGACAGTCGAAGCGGCTAAGCGCAGTTCTACTAAGCGCATTGCACTTGCAGGCGGTGTTGCTGCAAACAGTAGACTTAGAAGTGAACTTGCTAGATTGGCTAAAGATGAAGGCATCGAATTTTATGTGCCGCCACCAGTATACTGTACAGATAATGCGGCGATGATTGCAGCGATGGCTTACCATGTACCGGCAAGTGTTGATGCTTTTTCTCTAGATGCCTATGCATCCATGGCATTGCCACATAAAGGAGATGAATAAATGGCTAAAGGTATTAAAGTCCTAGCCGATAACCGTAAGGCATATCATAACTACCATATGCTGGAAAAGTACGAGGCGGGCATTGAATTATTTGGAACAGAAGTAAAGTCGCTTAGGCAAGGTAACTTTAGTCTTGGTGATAGTTATGCCCAAGTGAAACAAGGGGAGATGTGGCTGGTTAACATGCACATTAGCCCTTATGAAGAGGGCAATCGCTTTAACAAAGAGCCTTTAAGGGATCGTAAGCTCTTGATGCATAAGCGTGAGATTATGCGTCTTTATGGTCAAGTGAAACAAGAAGGCTTAACGCTCGTACCAACAAAAGTGTATTTAAAAGACAGTTTAGTAAAAGTAGAGATTGCCTTGGCCAAAGGTAAGCGTGACTACGATAAACGTCGATCCATCATGGAGCGAGATATGGATAAAGCGATGAGACGCGCGGTTAAGCAGACTCAACGTTATGACTAAATTCAGATCTTGTAGCAAACTTGTGTTTACCAGCTTGCTACAAGGCTATGAACTATGGTATTATCTTATAGGTTTGGCTATAGGCTAGACACGATTACACACATAGCGCAGATCCTGTTGCATCAAGTTGATCTATTTGACTGCGTTATGGCGGAATAAACAGGAGGTTTTTTATGTCCGTAATTAGTATGAAGCAATTGCTAGAAGCAGGTGTCCATTTCGGTCACCAAACACGTCGTTGGAATCCTAAGATGGCAGAGTACATCTTCACGGAGCGTAACGGCATTTACATCATTGACTTGCAAAAGACTGTTAAGAAAGCTGATGAAGCATACATGTTCATTCGCGATTTAGCAGCTGAAGGTGGACGTGTACTTTTCGTTGGTACAAAGAAGCAAGCACAAGATTCTATCCGTGAGGAAGCTGAGCGTTGTGGTATGCACTACATCAATGCACGTTGGTTGGGTGGTTTATTAACAAACTTCCAGACCATTAAGAAGCGTGTTGCAAGACTAAAAGAGCTTGAATTGATGGAATCTGATGGTACCTTCGATCTTCTTTCAAAGAAGGAAGTTGCTAAATTACAATTAGAAAAAGAAAAGCTTGATACAAACCTTGGTGGTATCAAGGACATGAAGCGTTTGCCAGATGTCATGTTTGTTGTTGATCCTAAGAAGGAATACATTGCTGTTGCAGAAGCCAACCGTTTAGGCATTCCTATCGTTTCAATCGTTGATACAAACTGTGACCCAGATCTGATCGACTATGTCATCCCAGGTAACGATGATGCAATTCGTGCCGTTAAGTTAATCGCAGGTAAGATGGCTGACGCTGTTATTGAAGGTCAACAAGGCCATCAAGATACACCAGAGCCAATCGATGCAAAAGGACAAGATGAAGTAGAAGAGAATGATGCAGCATTGGATATCGAAGAGATTGCTGTAGCAGACGATTTAAACGCATAATATAGAATCGAATGAATTAAGGAGAGGTAGACATGGCTGAAATTTCAATAGCTTTGATCAAGGAACTGCGCGAGAAGACCGGTGCAGGTATGATGGACTGTAAGAAGGCCTTACAAGAGAATGACGGTAACGTCGAGAAGGCAATTGCCTGGTTGCGCGAAAAGGGTATTGCCAGTGCAGAGAAAAAGTCAGGTCGTATCGCTGCTGAAGGTATTGTTGAAGCTTACATCCATGGTAATGGACGTGTAGGTGTCCTCGTTGAAGTTAACGTTGAGACAGACTTTGCAAGCAACAACACTGAGTTCAAAAACTTCGTTAAAGACGTCGCTATGCAGATTGCTGCAATGAACCCACAGTGGATCAACAAGGATGATGTTCCTGAGGATGCACTTGAGAAAGAGCGCGATATCGTACGCAACCAAGCCTTGAACGAAGGCAAGCCAGAGAAGATCGTAGACAAGATTGTCGAAGGTCGTATGAGCAAGTTCTTCAGTGAGCACTGCTTGATGGAGCAATCCTTTGTTAAGGACGATTCCAAAACCATGGCAGAAGTTCTGACTGACGCTATTGTACGTATTGGTGAGAACATTTCCATTCGTAGATTCACACGTTATGAAATGGGTGAAGGCTTACAAAAGAAGGAAGAAGATTTCGCCGCAGAAGTCGCAGCAGCGATGAACTAAGCAGCAGGATGTAACGAGGAATCTAGATGATGAGGATCTCGTAATGAGTAAGATTAAGTTCTAATGTAATGCACGATCACAAGTTATGATGAACTTGTGGCGTGCATTTTTTAAGGAGATAATGATGAAACAAGGCATGTATAAGCGCATTCTGCTCAAAATTTCAGGTGAAGCTTTATCTGGTCCACAGCCTAGTGGATTGGATAACGATACGTTAAGGCATATCGGAGAAGCCATTTTTGAATTGACACAGTTAGGTGTTGAAGTGGCCGTTGTCGTAGGTGGCGGTAACTTCTGGCGTGGCCGTACCAGTGAAGGCATGGATCGTGTAACGGCAGACCATATGGGTATGCTTGCAACCACCATGAATGCTCTGGCCTTGGCCGATGCCATGGACCAAGCCGGTTGTGATACACGGGTTATGAGTGCCATTGAGATGAGACAAATTGCTGAAACATATATCCGTAAGCGTGCCTTGCACCATTTAGAGAAGGGACGTGTCACAGTCTTTGCTTGTGGTACAGGCAATCCTTTCTTCTCGACGGATACTGCAATGGCACTTAGAGCTGCAGAAATTGATGCGGACATCATCTTCAAGGCAACAAATGTTGATGGTGTTTATGACTCGGATCCCAAGACGAATCCTGAAGCGATTAAGTTCGAGCAAGTTAGTCATAAAGAAATCTTAACCAATGACCTCAGAGTCATGGATTCAAATGCAGCGGCGATTTGCAGAGATAACCGTTTGAAAATCATCGTATTTAACTTGAACGATCCGAAAAACATCGTGCGAATCGCAAAAGGTGAGACAGAATTAGGTACTTTGGTTTACTAAGCCAAGGATCTTTCTTATAATAGAGTCAATTAGTCCTAAATATATTGCAAGACAGACAAGAAGTCTCTAGGGAGGTACATGAAATGGCTGTTGAGATTAACAAAACGTTTTTTAAACCCTATGAATCCAAAATGCATAAGAGTATTGAGTTCATGCAAGATGAATTGAATACTGTACGTGCAGGGCGTGCAAACCCTCACGTATTGGACCGCATTACGGTGTCATACTATGGTGCAGACACACCTTTAAATCAGGTAGCAAATATCCAAGTGCCTGAGCCACGTATGCTCACGGTTACACCATGGGATCCAAGTCTCTTAAAGGAGATCGAAAAATCCATTCAAGCATCGGATTTAGGTATCAATCCTAACAACGATGGCAAGATGCTTCGTTTGGTATTCCCAGCACCAACAGAAGAGAGACGCCGCGATCTCGTCAAACAGATTCAGCGTATTGGTGAAGATGCAAAGATTGCTATTCGTAATATCAGACGTGAATGTATCGATGATTTAAAGGGACATCAGAAACGTAAAGAGATCAGTGATGATGTGCTTCGTGATTCAGAAGGTGAAACCCAAAAAATGACGGATCGCTTCATTGCTAAAGTAGACGAAAGCATTGCTGCTAAAGAAAAAGACTTGTTGGAGTTCTAATTTGGCTAAAGAACGTAAGTCTTGGCTCCGTTTTTTGAAGAAACGGCGCTCACATGATTCATACAGTTCCACACCCATGAAGGTACCGACCCATGTCGGTATCATCATGGATGGTAATGGTAGATGGGCCAAGCAAAGAGGCTTGCCTAGACGAGCAGGCCACAGAGCCGGCGCAGAAACATTACATGACATCACTGATGCCTGTGGACGATTAGGTGTACGCTACATGACAGTGTACGCCTTTTCTACAGAGAACTGGAATAGACCAGAAGATGAAGTGCACGCACTGATGTCTTTGTTCACTGAGTTTTTCCATAAGTACGATGCAAGCCTAAAGGAAAATGATGTACGGGTCCGTTTCATGGGCGAACATGAAGGTCTACCTAAAAATGTAGTGGATACATGGATCGAAGCAGAAAAGAACAGCCGGGATCGTAAAGGCATGCAGATGATCGTGGCTTTTAATTATGGCGGTCAAAAGGAACTCGTGCATGCTACAAAAGACATCGCCAAGGCTGTTTTAGATGGTGCTGTATCCATCGATGCAATTGATGCAAGATTGATCTCAGAGCACTTGTATTTAGCGGATGTGCCACCAGTCGATTTAATTATTCGTTCGAGTGGTGAGATGCGCTTATCCAACTTCATGATCTGGCAAGGCGCATATGCAGAGCTTTGGGTGTCAGATATTTTATGGCCTGACTTTAATCCTTTGGATTTGGAACAGGCATTTCGCGATTACGGATTGCGAGATCGACGTTTTGGCAAGGTACATGATACAAAAGACAAAGCGCTCTTGGAGGATATATGAAAACGAGAATTGTTACAGCGGTTTTGTTTACCTTAGCCATCTTGGCATTTGTGATACCAGGCTTTCATGTGCCGTGGTTACCAATTGTTCTCTTTTTTCTAGTCGCTTTAGGAGCATCCTTAGAACTTCATCAAGCGCTCTTACATAAAGTAAGGCCTTTAAAGTTTAGGAATATGGCTAGCTCAGCTTTTCTACTACTAGCTCCTTGTTTTATTTGGTATGCATACCGAGACCTTAGACCAGCTTGGCACTTCATCAAGAAAACAGCTCTACCTTTAGATGCTGCTTGGAAGACAGACATGGTCTGGCTTTTATCCTTAAGTGTTGCTTTAACGGCTTCCTTAGTTTTATTCTTTATTTTTATAAATGTGTTTTCTAACATTTTAAAGCGTGGTCCTGAAACCATTGTACATGGAGCAGCAGAATCATCTAGCTTGATCTATTTGACTTTGCCTTTATCAATGGTGCCCATGTTTATGTTTGCCGTGCCAAATGGCTATAAATGGCTTTTAGTTGCCGTTTTTATCCCGTGGATCAGTGATGTATTTGCTTATTTCACAGGGGTCAATTGGGGGAAAACCAAGATCTTACCCCGTGTTAGCCCGAACAAGAGCTTTGAAGGTTTTCTCGGTGGTATTGCTGGATCCATGCTCGTTTGCTCACTATATTTCTTAATCTTTATGGGTGGCGCTGAGCCTATGCGCAGTAGTAAACTTGAAAATTTCTTGTATGGATTAGCCTTTGGCTTAATCTTAAGTTTAGTGTCTCAGTTTGGAGATTGGCTCGCTTCAGCATTGAAGCGCTGGGTGCGAATCAAAGATTTTAGTCATCTATTACCTGGCCATGGCGGTATCCTAGATCGCTTTGATAGTGTCATTATGACGCTGCCTGCTGCTATGATTTGTGCGGTGTTCTACTATCTGTTCTAATTAGAACGCTACAATTTGGAGGAAATAATGATCAAGAAATGTGCGATCCTGGGTTCAACTGGATCTATTGGAACCCAGGCTCTTGATGTTTGTTTGACATACGATATTACTGTTGTTGCCTTGGCATGTGCTTCGAATATTGATTTGCTTTATGAGCAGATTCAAGTGCATAAGCCTAAATTCGTGGCTGTCGCAAATCTTGATGCAGCCAAGCAATTAAGATTACGCTTAAATAGCAGCAACTCACACTACACATGCCCTGTATTAGAAGGTGATGATGGTATCTTAGCAGTTGCTAAGACAGCTGATGTTGATATGGTTTTAGCAGCCATGGTAGGTATGAAGGGCATCACTGCTGTTTTAGAAGCAATCAAAGCTGGTCACGACATAGCCCTTGCGAATAAAGAGGTATTAGTTGCTGCAGGTGACTTGGTGATGGCAGCTTGTAAAGAACACAGTGTATCCCTCCATCCTGTTGATAGCGAACATTCTGCTATCTGGCAGTGTTTAATGACTGGAGATAGACAATCCTTAAGGCGAATCATTTTAACAGCATCAGGTGGACCTTTTAGAGGCTTTGATAAGAAGAGGCTAGAAAAAGTTACAGTTGAAGATGCGTTAAAACACCCCACATGGGATATGGGCAGAAAAATCAGTATTGATTCAGCAACAATGGTCAATAAAGGCTTAGAAGTCATCGAAGCTGCTAAGCTCTTTCAATTGACAGCTGAAGAAATAGATGTTGTTGTCCATAAAGAAAGCATCGTCCATTCTTTAGTTGAGTGGCAAGACGGTTCAGTGATTGCACAACTTAGTAATCCGGATATGCGTTTACCTATTGGGCTTGCTTTTTCTTGGCCAGATCGTTTATTTTGTCCGGACAGGCGTTTGGATCTTGTCCGTGACTTCGGTGCTAGCCTTAGTTTTGAAGATGTAGATTTAAATACTTTTTCTGGCTTGGGATTGGCTTATGAAGCCCTCAAGCAAGGTGGTAGTTTACCTCTGGTGTATAATGCCGCAAATGAAGTCTTAGTGGATGCATTTTTAGATAAGCGAATTGGGTTTTTAGATATTTCTCGTATATTGGAAGATGAGATGAACAGTCATGTTCAAAAAGCGTTCATCCATTCGCCGAGCTTAGGTGATATTATGGATACTGACTGCCAAACAAGGCAGTTGACGAAGGAGAGAATCGGATGGAGAGAATAGTCGGTATACTCATAGCCCTCTTAGCGTTGGGTATTATGATGACCATACATGAACTTGGCCACTACTTAACTGGTCGAAAACTGGGTTTCAAGATTGAAGAATTCATGATCTTTATGGGTCCTGTATTGTGGTCTTGGGAGAAGAACGGAATCAAGTACTCGCTTCGTTTGTTCCCTATAGGAGCTGCTGTTCAATTTGCTGGCGAAATGGCCGGTAGCGATGATAATGGGGAGGATACGATTCAAGTAAGCGAAGATAGCCCTGTTTACGATAAGAACGATCCAGGTTTATTCATGAACCGACCCAAGCGCTATCGAGCTGTGGTTCTAGCAGCAGGCTCCCTTGCCAATATTTTATCTGGCGTCTTGATCTTCGCTTTAATGTTTGCCTTCACAGGCTATATTACACCTGACATTTCAAGAGTGCCTGAAGGAACACAAGCACACGCTGCAGGACTTGAAGTAGGCGATCGCATCATCTTGTCAAACGAGCAAAAGATTAAAACAAATTTGGATCTATCTTTTTCTTTTAACTTCCTAGAGGCAGATGAAGCAGTAGATATTCAAGTTGAAAAATTAGACGGACGCGTCGTGGATCTTACGCTTCTGCCTGAAGCGCGCCGTGTCTATCAAGTAGGCATTACAACTGATGGCAGCAAAGATGAAATCCATGTATTAGGGGTTGCAGACTGGCAGAACAATAACAATCCTGTATTTGAAATAGGTGACATTATTTTAGAAGTCAATGGAGCAGCCGTTGATCAAAATAGTTTGTCGACTGTCTTAACTGAATTAGGTGGAAATGAAGCTGAATTCTTAATCGAACGTAATGGCGAGCAGATGACCGTTCGTTCCATATCTAGAGAAGTAGAAGCATTCAATGACAGAGGCATTGTTATGACCATGCAAGATGGTGATCTAGGTGTCATTCCATATGCTGCTAACTACTCATGGTCCGTATTAAAGACCACGTACCGTTCATTGGTATCCATTTTCAGGCGTCAAATTGCCCCAACAGATGCCCTGACAGGACCTGTTGGTATTATCAATACAATCTCTGATGTCGTCACTGAAGATGGTTTTGCCTTAAGTGAGCGTTTAGCTACCTTAGCGAATTTGGTTGCAGTGATCTCCTTATCACTTGGTTTTACAAACTTATTACCCATACCTTTACTAGACGGTAACCACTTGCTCTTATTGCTAGTAGAAGCGATAAGAGGTAGGCCTTTATCGAGTCGTTCACAAACGGTTATAACCGTCGCAGGCTTGATCATCATCTTATTCTTATTTGGCTTTGGATTATACGCAGACATATTAAGGATATTGGGGCGATAGGAGTAGAGCTATGGATGAACTGTGCCAAGCGCATTTAAGCAAACATCTAGGTAGTCGAAGGCTAAGTTCGGTGGTCAACGTTGGTGGCATGGAATTAGGTGGCATGAATCGACCGCTTATCCAATCCATGAACAATACGGATACGAGGGATGTAAGTAGTACATTAAAGCAAATTAATGATATGCATGAGGCAGGAGTGGACTTCACGAGGGTTGCCATACCAGATATTGAAGCGGCGGCAGCATTAAAGGACATCACTCGTCAGTCTCCAGTACCAGTTGTTGCAGACATTCATTTTGACTATAGACTGGCTATCGCGGCAGTCGAAAATGGTGCGGCGAAAATTCGTATCAACCCTGGTAATATTGGTGGTGAAGATCGTTTAAGGCAAGTAGCGCACGCCTGCAAAGAGAGGCAAGTCCCTATCCGCGTAGGGGTAAACTCAGGATCACTTGCTAAACGCATCATTGCAGGACATGGGGGCATCACGGCCGAAGCACTGGTCAGCAGTGCTTTAGAAACCGTTCAGATATTAGAGGCAGTTGATTTCGATGATATTGTTGTATCACTTAAAGCTTCGAATCCAGCGTTAACCATTGCTTGCTATAGACTCTTA
>CAYXVJ010000014.1:12005-22089 GCA_964468675.1 uncultured Oscillospiraceae bacterium | reverse complement strand
CATTTTTCCCGCTCATATCCGGTGATGTATCCACATGAGCAATTAAACCCAATTTGATTCTATCTTCACCCTCCGGAAGATTAGACTTCAACTTAGCAAAGACATAGCCGTTCTCATCTAACGTGGCGTCTATACCAATCTCTTTAAAATCTGCAACTAGTTGCCTGGCCATATCAAGCTGGCCAGGTGATGATGGCCACGTACCACTAGTCTCATCGGATTGGCTGTCTATTTTTAAATAACTGACCAAATAATCCATGGGGCTTCTTAGTGGTTGATTCAACGATCTTAAAAAATCAGATTTATATTCACTCATGTTAGTACCTCTACCTTTTCATTCATTCCTTGTATCACATTATACGATATACGATTTTTACTGTAAGCAACCTCACACCTGTACCTTAAAGTTCCATTGATTTGTCAAAATCGTTTTAGAATAGATGGGTAACAACTGGACAAAAGCCGTACTTACACATACAAGGAGGCCTAAGATGTCACAAGCTGGATTGATCGAAGTTTATATCACCTTCGATAACAACTGTTTAGAAGCCTTTCATTTCTACGCTGAGCTATTAGGTGGCGAAATCACGAGCACGATGAAATACAGTGAGATGCCAGCGCCAGAAGCAGGTGGCGCAGAAGACTTACCAAAGATGTCCGATGATCTTGTGATGCACGCATCAATTAAGATTGGGAATACAACATTAATGGGCAGCGATAACCCTTATGGAGATACCACCTTTGGTGATTCCATATGCTTAACCTGGTCACATGCTAGTCCAGATGAAGTCAATCGTGTCTGGGATGGCTTTGTACAAGCTGGTAGCGAAATTACGATGCCGATTGAAGAGTCATTTTTCTCGCCACTTTTTGGTCAAGTGAAGGACCCCTATGGAGTGCATTGGCAGATTATGGTCTGGGACGATAGCGCAAACTACTAAGCACAGTATTAGACAGTAGAGCTGTTTAGAAGTGAAATAGAAAGACACACTAAAGTTTTTAGCGAAGCATTTAGTGTGTCTTTCTACTTTACATTTCTATATATATACCATCAAAGTGCATATCTCTTTTCTTCTTAGTAAAAAACCATCTTCTACTTTCAAAAAAGTTAAAACGAAAGAAAGCCAAGTCTCGCTATACTTGAACAAAAGACATATTTGGTCGATGCACATACTGGTGAGAAGATGAAAGATAAAACATTGAGAATAAATGAGTCGTGGCCACCTTTGCCTAAAAGTTTAAAAGCACTTGCTGTTTATCCAAGCGATTGGGCATACGAAGACCTAAGGTTTAGTTATACGAGGGACGCTAGCCCTGCCCTCATCATTATGGCGAAGAAAGAAGAGCATGTACGAGCTACTATCTTGTATGTAGCCAAGGTCAGGCAAGAATCAACATCATACATTCCATTTTCTTTTCGCAGTGGTGGACATGGACTAAACAATGCGTCTGTCAACAATGGCGGTATTGTGTTGGATATATCTTTGATGAACGCAATAAAAGTAGACGATCCTAAGCGTGGCATCGTCAAGATTGAAGCAGGTGCTAAATGGGGTGATGTAACAAAAGTTTTAGCATTAAACGATCTAGTCATTTCATCTGCTAACTATGGCGATCTAGGAGTAGGTGGTCTTGCTACATCTGCTGGCATCGGCTATTTCGTACGCTTACATGGATTGACAATAGACCACATCTTATCCGTGCGACTTGCTACAGCAGATGGATCCATCCGTTGGGTGGATAAAGACCATGAAGCAGATTTATTTTGGGCGATTCGAGGTGGAAGTAGTCAAGTAGGCTTAGCCATAGCCTTTGTATTTCAAGCAAAACATTTGAAAGATTCTATACACGATATAAAGCTGCCTGTAATCTTCCAACAAGTGAACTATGAAACAGTAGAATTACCCAAATTCATTAAACAATGGGGTGATTGTATGCGCACTGCCCCTCGTGCACTCACTAGTTTTTTGATGTTGAGCAAAAAGAATAGCTCTAGTGTTCTAATCAATGCCACGAACATTTGGGCAGGTAGTGATGTTGAAGAGGCCATGCAGACCTTAAATCCATTTCAAAATACAAGTGAAGTTAAAAACTATCGTACTGTATTAACCTCTTATGTAAACATAGTGCCTACACCTCACTATGCTCTAAAGGGACAGCTTGCTGCATGTATCCATAATGTCTTGCTAGATAAAGCTGATGAAGCATTAGGACATGCCATCGATAAGGCCTTAGAAAGTGAGCTATGCTTAGTCATTGAACTAAGGTCTTTAGGAGGCAAGGTTCGTGACACGGGTCCAAGTGAGATGGCCTGGTCCCATCGTCATCAAGAAGCCTTCTTATCTATGTGGTTTAAAACTGCAAACCCTAAAAAGCTAGGAAAAGCTTTTTCACCTCTCGTAGATCTAGCAAGTGGCATTTATCCAGCTTATAGCGCCCAGCACAACCTTCAAAATGCCCGATTGGCTTGGCCTGGATTAACAGGTGACAGACTAAAAGCGATCTTGGACAAAAT
The DNA here is from genome assembly GCA_964468675.1 of uncultured Oscillospiraceae bacterium. Taxonomy (GTDB): domain Bacteria; phylum Bacillota; class Clostridia; order Saccharofermentanales; family Fastidiosipilaceae; genus CAYXVJ01. The sequence goes on along the minus strand of CAYXVJ010000014.1, from coordinate 19,574 downwards.
AGATCCAGATGGCTTATTCGATCAAGGATTAAGTATTCGCAGCGAATAGTAAAAGGCTGCTCATAAGCATTGAATGCCTAAAAGCAGCCTTTTGTTTCTAGGAAACAGTCCTTAGATGTCTCTTCTAATGAAGGAATCGAAGGTGATCCACAGCAATAGTCCTACCAAGACCAGGGTGTAGATGACAGAATACAGTGGGGATATATATTGGTAGTGCGATCCGAAGTAACCACCGAAGAGGTAGTCTGGTAGAGATGCACCAATTCTGCCACTAAAATCAATATTGAAGAATGGCAAGAACTTGTAGAGCTCTTGGTATGAAGATGCCATCAAGACGAGTTGTGCGATCAAGTTGGTGAAGAAGACACCAATTGACAGACCAACAGCAATAGCGGTGTGTCTGATGACGGTCGAGAAGACCATCGCCACCACAATGAACACAATCAGTTGAACGGAATAAATAAGCATCCTAACGATGGGGGCAGTAAACCAACCAAAGGCAAATACGGTATCGCCTACGGTGGTCACAAGACCTGGCAGGTTACCTGCTCCAAAGAACAATGCGTTCAATAAAGTGATCCAGAGGTTTGAGATGATAAACAGCCCAAGCATGGTTGCTACCAGTGCACAGAACTTCGCCAAGATAATCTTCCAACGCTTGGTTGGCGAGATAATTAAGGCTTTAATGGTACCTGTCTCAATTTCTTGAGAGACGGTACTAGCTGATAAAATCATCATGCCGATCAAGAGGATTAAGAAGTTCATCGTAAAGGAGTTGTTAAACGCCCTTGTAGCTGAAGGTTGCAAATAGCTCATCGTAATCCCGTTATTCGCACCAATGAATTTGTTGTTCTCAATTTGATACAGGAGAACAAGCATTTCTTTTTCGATCACGGATTCGATTTGAGGCGTAACCGGCGTATCGCTGTACATCGTATTACCCCTTTGATCGATGCCCAACTCAAGGGAGCGATCACGTTCCATATACGCTTCAATGGTCGACTCTAAGAGGTTGAATTTAGCCCGATCTTTAAGGAATGCATCGTCTATAGAAACCTTATCCCAAAGAGCACGGTAAGCATCACTGGATGTTGAAGCCAAACCCTGGTTGTTGTCAAAGCCTCCAGAAATGTAGCGGTATTCCACATAGTCATCAAAGGACGCTGTATCGAGTGCGGTGCGTGCGGCTGCAAGAATCCCTTCTATATTCTCTTTACCACTTGTTCTTGTGTAGTCTTCGAGAAAGTACTCTGCATCTTGTAAAAGTAATGCATCGCCATCGGCGTCTTCTACCATCAATAGATACGTGTTATAGGCACCTTGTTGCCAGGAATAGTCACCCAATAGCCTGGACATATAGACGATACGGAAGGCTTCAGGGTTTGTGTCTCTAAAGCGTGTGGCGACCTCTAATCTGACTTTAACGCTCTCATATTCAACTCGTGAATAGTAGTCAATAATCCCTTCTTCGGTCATATCAAGGTGCATCTCTTCTACCGCTGCAAACTCTTCTTCAACCAAGCGTACTTGCTCATCTGCATAGTCTTGGTCCGACATGTTCGGATCAAGACCTGTCCATTCGTCGTAGTAGTATGTCGTACGACTAGCACTAAATGTGGCGAGGAGCGGCACGATGAGTAAGGCAATTAAGCCTACCAGGATCAAGACACGATGCGTGATCTTGGTCATTTCATTTCTAAATAAGGCGAAAAATTTACGCAATTTCCATCCCTCCTCCAGTGACTTGCATGTATAGATCCTCAAGGCTTGTCTGCTCACGGTTCAGTCCCGTTACCGGTATTGACGCTTCTAACAAGGCTTTCAATGCAAGTTGTACATCTTCTTCTGTTGCCATCAAGGTAAAGCTTTCAAGGTCTTGATTTCTGACACGCTCTTTTAATGCTTCAGGTAAGAGTGATACTGCCTTTTGAACGAGTTCAAAGGAACTATACTGCTCTAGATCTGCGCTTGCTACGACTGTATTGCCTAGATCCGCAAGCTCTCCTTCGAGTGCTGGTGGTGCAAGTAAAAGATCTTGATCCACAGCAGCTGGTTTTGTGAGACCAATCTTAAAGATAAAGGGCATGAAGCCATTTTCATCTTTGCCGCCACCTAGATCGTGTACATCTTTAATGTCAATTAAGCGGCCCTTGTCAATGATGCCGACACGGTCACACATCAGCTGCATCTCTGCTAGGATGTGGCTGCTGACCATAATGGCGATGTTCTCTTCGTGGGCTAAACGCCTTAAGATATCACGTAGACTGTGAATACCTACTGGATCCAAACCATTGGTCGGTTCGTCCAAGATTAGCATCTTTGGTTTATGAACCAAGGCTTGGGCAAGGCCGACACGCTGCTTCATACCTAAGGAATAACGCTTCACCTTATCGTCGATTCGTTTATCTAAACCAACGATGTTGATGATCTCATCGATACGCTCTTTTGCGATGCCACCATGAGTCCTTGCGTACATTTCAAGATTTTTACGGCCACTAAAGTTGCCGTACATTTCTGGGTTCTCTACGATACCGCCTAAGTAGCTCATGGCTTTCTCGTAGTCGTCTCGGATATTGATGCCGTTGATATAGATCTCACCACCATCTTCTCTTAAGAAACCCATGACGAGTTTAATGGTTGTCGTCTTACCGGCACCGTTAGGGCCTAAGAAGCCAAAGATCTCGCCTGCCTTAACATCAAAGGACAAATGGTCAATGACGTGGCGCTTACCAAAATATTTATCTAATTGTTGAATGGATAATACGATTTCACTCATTACCAGCCCCTCCAATATCCACCAAAGGAATCAGCACTCAGACGAACAGCAATGATTTTATACTCGCCATTCACCTTCAATACATAGATGTCGTCGTTGCCGTAGCTCGTCTCATCCCCTTGTTTGTAGTTGATCTCCATTGTTATTGTAATGGTGTCATCAATATAGTTTACGTTTTGAACCTTAATAATCTCGTAGTCTACACCTAGAGACGAAACTGAACTTAACTGCTCAGTCCACTTTCTTTCCAAACGATTCATCTGGAAGTTCAAGTATTTACCATCTGCTGGATAGAACGGTTGTAGGCTTGATTTCGCCCTGTTATAAAACGATGTATACCCATCAGATTGTCTGAATGCTTCGATATCCTGATTACTCTGTCTATAGTCCTCTCGAAGCTCTTCAGAGATGAACTCCAAATCGATTGCTGTAGCCAAATAGTCTTCAGATAAGCGTAAAACATCTGCCTCATCTGCTTTTCTGTTTTGTCCTAGCACCACCATATACGTGATCAAGACGATTAGCACCAGAATCAGGGCAACAAAACCTCGATTCAATTTGCGGTACCACTTCATAGGCTATCCCTCCTTTTACTTGCTTAAGTTCAGTATAAAATGAACTTAAAGTTCAATCCTTAAGAATGATTTAAGAACGAAGTCATTTCTGTTACGATGGTCAATATACGAATAAGGAGGCAGACCCTATGCCGCTCAAGTTTAAGAAGAACAGCTTTAAAATCATGCAGCTGTCTGATGTCCATTACATTGATGGTAGTAAAAAAGATCAAGAGACCTTAAGAGTCATGAGGCAGCTCATCGCAAGTGAAGAGCCAGACTTCATTGTCTTAAACGGCGATACCGTTTACTGTGAGGACAACGACAAGAGAATCCCCGAAGCCTTAGAGCCCGTTACAAGTTCTGGTATTCCTTGGTCTTTGACCTTTGGCAACCACGATGCTGAAGGCGGTAAGAGTAAAGACGTACTCTTTGATGCCATCAAGGACTTAGCCAATTGCTTGATGCAAAATAACACACCTGAGCTTTATGGTGTGGGTAACCACGAACTTTGTATCCGTGATTCGGATGGACAATTGCAGTGGGTCTTATTCTTTATGGACTCAGGAGACTACCTAGACCATGATATCGGTGGCTATGACATGGTCAAACTAGATCAGATCTTGTGGCTTAAAAACCGTATCCAAGCACTCGAAGAAGAAAACCCTGACTTTAGCGCACTTTTATTCATTCATATACCTCTACCTGAACATAATGAAGCTTTTGCTACAGGAGATGTCGTAGGTCAAAAAAATGAAGCTATCTGCTCTTCTAAACTAAACAGCGGCTTATTTGCCTCACTAGTAGAAAATGGCCACATCCGCGGTGTCTATTGCGGACATGACCATTTAAATGATTTTACTGCAAAGCTTCATGGTATCGAATTAGGTTATGGCCGAGCATCTGGCTTTAACACCTATGGACGAGACGATTTCCCTAGAGGTGCACGTCTCTTTACACTGACCAGTGATCCTAATATACCGTTTGAAACTTGGATTACATTAGATCCTCAAGCTTAACGCTGGACACGGCCACTGCCGTCTCCTTCAAGTAATTTTTCAACTTCGCTGACGCTGACCTGGTTGAAGTCGCCTTCAATGGTGTGCTTCAAGCAGGAAGCGGCGACAGCAAACTCAATACGGTCTTTGGGAGCTTTACCTGTTAACTGGCTATAGATAAGACCTGCACCAAAGCTGTCTCCACCACCGACGCGATCCACAATGCGAACGGCATAGGTTTTGGAGAAGTGGTAGTCTTCGCCATCGTAGAGCATGGCACCCCAGTTGTTGTCGTTTGCTGAAATACTCTCACGAAGGGTAATGGCCACTTGACCAATACCAAAGCGCTCGGACAATTCTTTAGCGACTGCCTTATAGCCTTCACGGTTCACTTCACCTGTGGTGACATCGGTGCCTTCTGAATGAATATCAAAGACATCGGCTGCATCCTCTTCGTTGGCGATGCAGACATCCACATAGATCATGAGGTCTGCCATAACACGGCCTGCTTCTTCCCTTGTCCACAAGTTCTTCCTGTAGTTGAGGTCACAAGAAACAGTAATGCCTTTTTCTTTTGCTGCCTTACAAGCATCTAGACAAATGGCAGGTAACTCACCACCTAAAGCAGGTGTGATGCCTGTAAAGTGGAACCACTCTACACCATCAAAGATCTTGTCCCAATCGAAATCTTCACGCTTGGCCTCTGCGATTGCAGAATAGGCACGGTCGTAAATAACCTTAGATGGTCTTTGGGATGCACCCTTTTCTAAGAAATAGATACCGACACGGTCACCACCTCTTACAATCTTACTTGTATCCACACCAAACTGACGCAAGCTATTCACGCCTGCTTGACCAATCTCATGCTTAGGCAGCTTCGTTACGAAAGCTGCATCAAGGCCATAGTTTGCAAGGCTGATGGCTACGTTTGCTTCGCCACCTCCATAAGTTGCTCCATACTGATTTGCCTGAACGAAACGGTAATACCCTTCCGGTGCGAGGCGAAGCATAATTTCACCGAATGTAACGATTTTTTTCATTTTAAACTCCTCCACTAATAGACATTTCCATGTTCACGATACTCGCGCCAGACATTCTCGAAGAAGTCATCTTCTTCTGGAATCGGCCGTCTTTCACGCCATTCATGTTTGACACCATCTTTTGTCCACAAGGACTCTTGAATGAGATGCTTTCTGGAACCATCGTCTAAGACAAAACGGAAGCGTTCGTCTAGACCCTTTGCTGCAAGCACTCCTTCTTTATCGCTGTATAAAGCACTACCCCTGCTCTTGCCACCTTCAGCCACATAGTTGGCCATGGCACTTAAATAGACCTCTTGGGATAAGAGCATGTCTCTAAGCCTTAAGAGCTGTGCGATTTCTTTTTTCTCACAGCGCACCTTGCCTTCTTGGACAAGCTTTAGATCAGCTCGTGTTAGATCCAAGAGAGCTAAGATCTCACTTGATTCTCGAATCGCAGCTCCTGAATCACTCATGCGTCTTGTAGCATTGTTCCAAAGTATTTTGACAGTAGATTGATCAGACTCTTCTTCTTTCAAGACAGATTTATTTAGCATCTGTTCGATCTCATCTATTTGTGTAGCAGCTAGAGCCAATAACGTATTTGCATCCAATGCTTCACCTTGTCCATGTTTGGCAATGTATTCTGCAGCCCTTGTACTACCTACTTGTCCTGAGTTCAAGGCTGAACCACCAGGTCTATATACACCATGGCTACCTGCAGCTTCACCAGCCACAAAGAGATTAGTTAAATTACTTTGCCACCAACTGTCGACTTTTAGTCCACCGTTGTTGTGCTGGGCTGAAAGGGCGATCTCTAGCATTTCAGTCTCTAAATCCACACCACGATCTCTATAGAAGGATACCGCAGGCTCATTCATGTGCATCAAGCGCTCGAAGGGGGTTCCAAAACACGCTTCTGCTCGTTCTAAGTATTCACGTGTCTCTGGCCACAAGGCTTTAAAATCCGGCATCTCACCCTTAGGATTCTCACGGTAGTCCAGCCATACCCTGCGACCTTTAGTACGCTCGATGTGTACCAAGATATCTATGATGGATGAACCGTCATAGACTTTTCTGACATCAAAAGGCCATTGATAGCCCTTTAAAAAGAGCTTACTTAAGCATTCAGCAGGATCTGTGAAGAAGTCCCATAAGAACTCGTGCTCATCTTCGCCCTCTTGATTGGTAGATACCAAGCGCGGTAATACTTGCATGTATGTACCAGATACATTCCATCTAGGTTTAACGGAAGCTAGGCCAAATTGCCATTCAGTTAGGTTTTGGCCTTTTGCCCCTGCTTCAAAAGCCATACCGTTCGAGCCATAGTGACCATGTGGGAAGACAGAGTCTTGGTACATAGCAGCAGGACCGCCTGTTGCTTGAATAATATTCTTACTAGATATGACCACTAATTCGCCTGCGCGATGGTCTTGGCAAAGTAAACCTACTGCCTTGCCATCGTTTGTCAGTATACGGATTGCTTGTAAGCGGTCTAAAACCTTTATCCCTAAAGATTTTGCTTTTTCTTCTAAGCTCTCCGTCATACGCTTTGAGGTATAAGGTCCGATACTAGTGGCCCGCCTTCTAGGGTCATGGTCTGTTTTATAGCCGATGTATTCACCATAGCGGTTTTTTGGAAATGGCACGCCTAAGTCGACCAAGTGTAAGAAGCTTTGGGCCGATAAGGCTGCTTCTACAAGCGCGTTATCGCCATCCATGCACTCACCATCGAATAAAGTATTTGCCATTTCACCTACGCTATCTGGCTCAAGTCCAGATAAGGTTAATTTATAGTAGGTCTGCTTATCGCTACCGGTATTTCTAGATGTACCTGCAGTGATAAAATCGGTTACGATCGCAATATCTGTTTGACCATATTGGTGGAGCCTGACCGCTGCATTGTAGCCAGCAGCTCCTGTACCAATAACGATCGTGTTGAAGCGATGTACTGTTTTAGTCTTTGTATCCGTCATGTATAAGCCTCCTACAAACGGCGGATATGGAAGCCGCCATCGACATCCACGTGGTTGCCGGTGGTGTATAAGAATAGATCGCCTGCTAGTGCAGATACAGCATTGGCTACATCCTCTGGCATGCCCCAACGTGCGATGGGGAACTCACCTTGTTCAATCAGGCTGTTGTACTTATCTTCTACGGTTTCAGTCATGTCGGTTGCGATGACGCCAGGTCTGACTTCGTGAACCAAGATGCCTTCTTTA
>CAYXVJ010000014.1:0-11995 GCA_964468675.1 uncultured Oscillospiraceae bacterium | reverse complement strand
GCAAAAAGAGTGGTCAGCCTGGTGATACCTGCTTTAGAGACACAATAGTCTCCACGGTTTACAGAAGATACAACCGATGAGCATGACGAAATGTTGATGATGGTGCCACGCTTTTTACCTGTGACTTCTTGTTTTAGCATTTGCTTAGCAACAAGCTGGGACATAAAGAGTGTACCTTTGGTATTGATGCCAACAACGCGATCAAAGCTTTCTTCTGAAAGGTCTAAGAGATCTGCACGTACATTGGGTGCAACACCTGCGTTATTCACCAATACATGGATGGCACCGAAGCGCTCTATTGCTTCACGAACGACTTTTTCTCGATCTGCTTGCAAGCCGTTATCGCTTTGGACAAAGAGGTAGTCTGCCCCCATCTCATCTAATGTTTTAAATTGCTCTTGCATGGTCTCTGGGCCACTTCTTGCGGTAAAGACCACGTTATAGCCGTCTTCTGCCAAACGTTTAACGGTCGCAAAACCTATACCTCTACTGCCACCGGTTACTATTGCTGTTAATTTCATTACAATCTCCTTTACTTAGCTAGCTTTGCCTCTTCTTTTGCGACTGCCGCAGCACGATACTGCTTATATAAAGGTGCATATAGCTTGGCATCACGAACAACACAACCCGTCTTACCATGGTCACGCATAATCTGCGTACACTTCGAACAAGCTGTACAGACCTTACGTGGATTCAGCTCACCGGTTTCAAGTAAGTCCTTTGGAGCATCTGGATAAGCAAAGCTACTTCTACCCAAGCCAACAAAGGCACATTGGCCTGCTTCTAAATTCGCAGCTCCAACTAAGCCTTGGAACTGACGTAACCAAGAATAACCATTTCCTACGACAGGGATATCACCTGCAACTTCTTGAATTCTTCTGGTGAAGTTAAATAGACGCTCGATGCTCTCTAATGGGTGCTCATCTGGTGTTGGAATACCAGTACTCGAGAGATCAAAAGGTCTTGTGACTTGTGGGTAGATGTAATAGGGGTTACCACCGGAGTTACTCAAGAGGTTTACGCCACGCTTAATCATCTGGCGGACAAGCTCTAATGGCTCTTCTTCATCAAAGGTCCACATATCGTCCTTCGATGAACCAAAGCCATATGGATATGGGTGTGCATCAAAGACGTTGAATCTGCTGGCAACAATAAAGTCTTCGCCAACCGCTTCTCTGACAGCTTCGATAATATCTAAGAGAAGTCTAGAACGGTTCTCAAAGCTTCCACCATATTTACCTTCACGGGTATGGCTTGCGAGTAGTTCATTTAATAAGTAACGGTGACATGCTTTAATGTCTACGCCATCAAAACCTACGTCTTTGGCAAGTAAGGCAGATTGTACGTACTTATCTACAAGGCTATCTAAATACTCATCTGTAACGAGAGGATAGTCTTTTGTAACACCTACTCTTGGATCCAAAATAGGATCGTATTGAGGGATAACAGGTGCTGCTGTATGTTCTGGTGAATTTGAGTAACGACCGGAGTGTGTTAACTGCAAGATGTTTATAGCTTCATGCTCTGGACCCATGGTCTCTTTAGCTGCTGCCTTTGTTTCTTGCATCAGATCAATAAAGCTTTGTTTATTTTCCTCTGTGAGCATCATTTGTAGCGGGTTTGCGCGTCCTTCTTCAACGACTGCGTTGGCTTCCCACCACAGTAGACCTGCACCACCTGAAGCAAAACGCAAGTATCTTCTTCTTACAAGCTCAGATACTGAACCATCTTTTTCGGAGTCACAGCCTTCCATCGGCAAAACTGCGATCGCATTGGGAGCGACTTTGTTCCCGACTTTAACAGGACGGTGTAATGCAGATACATCTGCTGCTAAGGGTACATTTACACCCAGCTCTTCAATTCTCTTTGCTAACTCTTCTCTTGTTTTGAAGTTAAACTTCTCATGTTTAGACATTCTTAGTCTCCTCCTTCGTCGATCGCCTGATCGTAAGTGTTGTGTCCAAAATACTGACTTCTGCTACTGGTAACGTGCCGTGTTCTTCTTTGTACTTAATTATCTCAAAGCAGCGTTCTACTGCTTTGCGTCCAATTTCGTAAAGTGGTTGAGTGACGGTTGTTAGTGGTGGTTCCATAAGGCTGCTCATATCTACATCGTCAAAACCAACGACGGATATCTCCTCTGGAATCTTCTTATCTAAATCGTGTATAGCTCTCATCGCAATGAATGCCCGTTGGTCATTTGTGGCAAATAAGCCATCGAAGGGCTTATCTGATTGAATTAAATCCTTCACCTGATCGTATAACTCTTGGCGATCGCCAGGGTTATACAGTACGAGGTCTTCATTAAAATCGATCCCTGCATCTTCAAGTGCTTGCCTATAACCTGCCATCCTTGCTTTATATAAATCAAGATCTTGATTCCCCATTGCGATAGCAATATGCTTACAGCCAGTATCGATTAAGTGTTTTACAGCTCGTCTTGCTGCATCCTTATTGTCGATTAATATCGTATCGATCTGTTTATTCGAAGATCTACTTGTTAAAACAATCGGTACACCGGATTCACGCAATTTAATGATGTGTTCCGACGATGGTTTCATGGTTGCGATAATGAAGCCTGATACCAGATGACTTTGTAAGAGAGACAAATACTGTTTTTCAACATCACTGTCTTCATCTGTATTGCATAAGACTAAGGTATAGCCTTTTTCTCTGGCTGCATCTTCAGCGCCTCTAGCCAATACAGGAAACATGAGGTTTTGAATGCTTGGTATCACCAGTGCTAATACCTGACTACTGCCAGTCTTCAAGCTTTGAGCAAGTGTATTGGGCCTGTAGTCTAACTGTTCAATCGCCTTCCAGACTTTTGCTCTTGTCTGTTTGCTAACATAAGATTTATTAGCGAGCACCCTAGATACTGTGCTTGCAGATACACCTGCTAAATCAGCAACGTCTTTTAAGCCTACCATCTCTAGCACCTCCTTTTTTTATCGATTCCCTTCAATTTTAGACCTTTTCCAATTCTTTTGCAAACGTTTGCAGAAAAATATAAAAATTGACTCAAGAGCGCTATATTAAGGTCTTGTTAAGAGATCAGGCGATGTATCTTTTGGTCTAAGGATATACAGTACAGCTGTTATGCTCGATGCAATGCTAAGCGTTTGAGTATTAATTTTGAAAGGATTTAGTCATGACGAAAGATATAGAAATAAAAGATGTAAAGAAAAACAATCTAAACCCGTTTATCAAAACCGCTGCCATATTTCTTGTATTGGGTGGACTCTTGTACATCCTCATTCAGTTCATCCATCCAGAAGAGAATATAGATCAAGTGACATCTAGTATGTGGCTAGTTGTATCCATCTTAAGTGCTATGATGTCTCTTTTCATTGCAGCAGGCATACTAATGAGCTATATCATTCAAAGTGGCAAGATAAATGTCTTGGGACATATTGGAACAATTCTCTTTACTTTGTTTTGGATCATCTCCATGATATTTAGCTTTATCGAAGCCTTTGTCTTACCCGTATTAAGCACGACAGCACCTGACTTTGTCTCTAGCATGCTAGCTTTATTTGGAGATGCGCCTGCTACTGCAGATCTGGGGATCTTCCCGTTACTCGCCAATATCTCTGGTGCCTTTTACATCCTAGGTGGTCTGCTTTATGGACTTGCGATGTATCGAGCAAAGGTATTTTCTAAAATAACATCTCTAGTATTAAGCATTGCTGCCATATTAACTGTTGTGACGGGCTTTGTGCCTCATCCTCAAGACAGAATCTTTGCCATCCCGATGGGCATCGCTTTGATCTTACTAGGCATCAGTCTTTATAGAATCAAGGGAAGTTTACAAATCAGCTAAGAGAAAGTCTTCAATGTGAATAATCTCAATACCATCAACCATGCCTACGTCGTGGTAGTTCATCGTTACGACACACTTCTTGTAGTTATCCTTAATGAGGAGCAGGTTATCTAGGTCCCTCTTGCTCTGTAAAGAGATATTCAAAGCTACTTGTACATACAGTACCGTTTCATTTTTGAAGCAGACAAAATCAATCTCAAGTTGATCCATCTTACCGACGAACACTTCATATCCTGATTGTTTAAGTTTTAGAAATACAATATTTTCTAATTGCGACCCCATATTTGTGTCCAATCGTCCAAGTACAGTATTCCTGAGACCTGTATCTACTACATAATATTTAGCTAATGTTTTTAGGCGCTCTTTTTCTCTAATATCATAGCGAACAGCTTTGTAGAAAATAAAGGAATGCTCTAAAAGGGATAGATACTTCTCTATCGTTTCATGACTTACTTTATGTCCCGACGAAACAAAATAATTTCTGATTTTATTGCTTGAGATTGTATTGCCAATGTTATCCATCATATATAAGGCAATTCTTTGTAGCATATCTTGGTTGGCAACCTGCCCTCTTAAAGTCACATCCTTTAAAATAATGCTATTATAAATTCCTTTTAAAACATCTTGCTTCAAAATATCATTTTCTAGAGCTACTACAGATGGAAAGCCCCCAAACCTTATATAAGATTGGAGCGCATCGCTGATGCCTCTTTTATCACCAATAGATTTTGCCTCTAATATTTCTGAAAATGAAAAGGGATAGATCTTAATTTCAACGTATCTTCCTGATAAGTATGTTGCCATTTCTCCGGACAAAAGTGTTGCATTTGAACCTGTAATATAGATATCACAGTCAAAAGCTACTCTAAGTCCGTTTATGAGTGTTTGCCATCCATCAACTTCTTGGATTTCATCAAATAAAAAGTAGACTTTTTGATTTGCATCCACTTCTTCTTTTATATATTCATATAAGCTAGTAGCAGAGTGCATGTGAAAGGTCTCTGGGTGCTCAAAGTTGATGAACAAGATCTGTTTATCTTCTTCCTTAAGATTGCTTTCGAGCATCTTTAACAGAAAGGATTTGCCTGATCTTCTAACTCCAGTGATTACCTTTATAAATTCAGTGTCTTTATATAGGATCAGTTTATCCAAATACTGTCTTCTGTATAACATAGTAACTCCTTTCATAGCAATTCTATTTTAATACAGTTTTCAGAGTACAGTCTAAAAACTTTTTAATTTTCAAAATTTTTAGATTCTAGTCTGAAAATTTACTATTCACCAAGGTTTTCAGAGTGTATCCTAAAAACTTTCAGAATCAAAAAAGCTGGCTTCATTATGTGAAACCAGCTTATTTATGTCTATAAATTCTTTTAACTTAGATACTGTCGAATGCAGGGACTGCTTCGTTAGCGGTAAGACGGACATATGCCATGGAGTATAGGATTTTAATACTGTTCTCGATCGCTAAGGTGATGTCTTCTTCTACAGATTGCTCTCTGGTGAGGTATGCATCTACTTCGTCTTGTAAGAAATCAATGATCTCTTCAGTACTTCTCATTGGACGATAGTCTTGTGCCCAATTGCGGCTGGCAAGCTGATCTTCCCACGTACGACGATAGTTATCTAAGAAGTCTTCATATTGCATGTGCTCTCTTGTATTACCAAATGTCTTACCAGAGTGTGCACGACAGAAGAAATCACAAATATAGTGTGTTGTAAGACCTAGGCTAAATGCTGAGAAGTTACTTGCAGCAACCCAGTCGTAGTCACGAGGTATATTGGTAAACAAACGGATCTTATTCTTTATATAGTCCATTGAATAGTAAGCTAAATGTATGTGAGTGAACATTAAAGGTGAGTAATCAGCAATCACATTACCGGCTCTAAATGCGGTTTCGTTGATGTGAATAGGTAGTCTACTGTTCACTTGGTCTATAATGACCTTTGACATAAAAATGTGGGATTGAAAATTCATTCGTTAATCTATTTCCTTTCCGGATGAATCATCCAGTTAAAACACAACTGTCAACGATTATAGCATTGAATATTGGCGATATTGTTACAGTTCTTTAATATTCCACAAATTCGGTTAGACAAGCCTAACCTTGTTTGCAATTTACATTTGAACTTGTACAATTTATCCCTAAATATACAACGTGAGGTAGTTAATTTGAACGCAATATTGATCTGGAGAGAATGGTTAGTAGCAATAAGTATAACGGTCCTAATATGCTTGATCTATGGGATATTGAAGCGCTATACATTAAAACATACCGTCATATTAAGTAGTTTCTATGTTTACCTAACGAGTCTTGTTTGTTTAACATTCTTACCCTTCCCTGTAAGACAAACACCTTTGTCATTTACAGCACTAAAAGAAGGTGTGGACCTTGTACCAATAAAGCCACTCTTACATTCTTGGGGAATTGTGCAAACCTATTTGGATCGAGGTGACACAAGCCCTTTAAAAACATTTTTATGGAACAACATTGGAAACTTACTCGTCTTGATGCCACTAGCTGTATTTCTCTATACATACTTTAAGAAAAACTTTACTACTTCGCTTCTACTAAGTTTCTTCACTAGTGTTACTATAGAGCTACTGCAGGCTGCCTTCTGTATGTTCTTCGGAGTCTTATATAGAGTAATCGATATAAACGATATTATCTTGAATACAGCAGGCGCTCTTTTAGTCTTGATCGTTGTTGCTTTAGGCCGAAAACTAAAGGATAAATCACGAAGCTAATTTGAGAAGATTCTTTGCGTCTTCACTTCCTTGTGCATTTATCTTTTATCTTTTCTTTGTTAGAATGTTTATCTACAATTAAGTGGGGGATACCATGGCTGACAATTCTATGAACATTTGGGATCGTGCACAGGCTGTTCTTGAACGAGAAACAAGTACTGTCACTTATAACACTTGGATAAAAGTCCTGAAACCAGAGATCGTAAACGACGAACTCTTCTTGCTGGAGTCTCCAGATCAGTTTCATTGCGACTATTCCAGGCAATTTTTAGACTTAATTCAAAATACCCTGGACAGCCTTGTTCCAGGCAAATATACCGTTGATATTATGGTTGCATCTGATATCCAGAAAGCAATCTCATCACATAAGGCAAAGGAAGCCGACGTTAGTCGTAAAGATCAACTGGTAAACGGAAATGGACACGGCCGTGGTGGTAAACTAAACCCTGAACTCGTGTTTGAAAACTTTGTTGTAGGACAAGGTAATCGTTTTGCCCATGCAGCATGTGAAGCAGTTGCCAAAAGAGAAGGTGGACGTAACTTTAACCCACTCTTCTTATATGGTGGTTCAGGTTTAGGTAAAACACACCTTATGCAAGCGGTCGGCAACTATGCGATGACGCACACACCAAGCCGTAAATTGATCTATGTTCAGTGCGAACAGTTCGTCAATGAGTTTATTTACACCATCCAATCGAACAAGTACGACAGCTTTAGAAACAAATATCGTAACTGTGACTTACTGTTGATTGACGATATCCAGTTCATTGAGGGTAAAGAACAGATGCAAATCGAGTTCTTCCATACCTTTAATGCTTTATATGAGAATGGCAGCAACATCGTCATGACTTGCGATAAGCCGCCACAAAGCTTAGCTACACTAGAAGATCGTTTAGTTACACGCTTCGCATCAGGTTTAATCGTTGATATCCAACAACCAGATTACGAAACACGTGTTGCTATATTGAAGAACCGTGCAGCACAAAACAATTTACAGTTGCCAGTAGACGTCTACGACTACATCGCAACACACATCGATTCAAATATTCGTGAACTAGAAGGCGCTCTAAAAACCGTTATGGCTTATTCCATGCTTGCAGGCGAGGTCTCCTTACCTGTAGCTAAAGACGCGTTAAAGGACATTATTAGCCCTGCAGCGAATAGGAAAGTTACTCCTGAACTCATCGCAGATGTCGTTTCACGCTATTATGGTGTAACGGTCAGTGAACTCAATTCTAATCGTAAAAACAAAGACATCGCCTATCCAAGGCAAGTGGCCATGTACCTATGCCGCAAAGTACTAGACATCTCTTACGAGCAAATCGGTCAAGTCTTCGGTGGTAGACACTACTCTACGGTCATGCACAACTACGACAAAATCAGTAAAGAAATTGAAGTAGACGAGAATCACATTAAGACAGACATTGCAGAAATCAAGAAGCGTATACAGATCTAAACTGTATAAAGATGAATAAATATACAAGAATAATAGCCGGATATAAAGCTAAGATGCCCACAATCCGGCTTTTTTACAAAGAGAGTTATCCACATTGGACTGTGGATATGTGGATAAATTGCATGTTGGTAAAATATGGATACTTCACCGCCGTGAAATATGCTCATTTCATCAACATCGATTGAATCTTTTATCCACAAGGCATCAACAGCAAAAAAACGCTGAAATAGCGTAGAATACGGATAAACAGGTTTTATCCTCGCAATCCTCACGCTATAATAAGAAGAGTGATAAAATAACTATAATCAATCGTCATAGCAGACGTGGAAGGAGCCCCATCTACATGAAATTTTCCTGCGCCAAGTCCGATTTACTTGAGGCCATCAGTTATACACAACGAGCTGTATCTAACCGCTCATCAATGGCTGTCCTAGAAGGCATACTGGTTGAAGTCAGTGATCAGGTGAAATTAACTGGATATGATACTGAAATTGGTATTGAAGCAACTGTTATGGCAGATATCCGCCAAACTGGAACAATCGTCATTAATAGTAAAATATTTGGTGATATCATTCGTAAATTACCAGATGAGCTTGTAATCTTAAGTACAGAGGAACGTAACACCGTCATCATTGAGTGCGGTCGATCGAAGTTCCAGATTAAAGGACTTGATCCAGACAGTTTCCCCAAACTGCCTGAAGTTGAACCTACTGTTAAATTAGGCTTATCTCAGATGATCTTAAAAGAGATGATTCGTCAAACGATTTTTGCTGCATCAACAGATGAAGCAAGACCAAATCTAAACTGTGCCTATCTCGTTAGCACACCCAATCAATTGGAAATGGTAGCGATCGATGGTTTTAGATTGGCACTTCGTCGTTTTAAACGTGATCCAGAAGATGAAAAGCAAAAAGAAGAGTGGCCAGATACGTCATTTATTATCCAAGCCAAAGCTTTAAGAGAGATTTTGAGCATTATCAGAGAAGATGGTATGGTTCATATCTATTCTTCTGCTACCCACATCTTATTTGATTTTGGACATGTGAAGCTAGTCTCCCGTTTGATTCAAGGTCAATACATGAACTACCAGAGCATTATCCCAACATCTGAGCAAACGCACATGAGTGTTGAAACTAGAAAACTATATAATGCCTTTGAGCGTTCACTCTTGATGATATCTGCAGAGAACAACCGCTTCCCTGTTACGGTTACAACACCAGATGAAGAAACACTAAACCTTGATGTAGCAACGGTACGTGGTACCTTACATGAAGAAATTGAAGTATCCGTCAGTGGTAGATTAATCGACTGTGACTTTAACCCAAGATTTTTCTTGGACGCACTTCGCGTTATTGACGATGAAAAGATTGTCTTAGCGTTTAAAGGTGATGTAGGTCCTTGTGTCATCCGCTCAGAAGATGAAGATAAATTTGCCTTCATTGTCTTACCTCTAAGGAAATAAGCATGCGTGTTAAACGCCTCTATTTAGAAAATTTCAGAAATTACCCCAAGCTTGATTTGACATTCGGGCCTGGGGTAAATGTTCTATCTGGAGATAACGGTCAAGGTAAGACAAATGCATTGGAAGCCATCTATTTATGTAGCTGTGCAAGATCTCATCGAACTGCAAGAGACAGTGAATTGATCCGTCAAGGAGAGAATTACTACCAAATTAATTTGTTATACGATAACGGACCATACCTGGATCAACAAATTCGTTTGGATTATTTAGCTGCAGTTACGGGTCTAGAGCATAGAAAGACGAGTAGTAGAGATTTCTATCATAACGGAATTAAGCAAGAACGTATTGCCGATCTCTATGGCTTATTTAATGCAGTTATTTTTGCACCTGAAGATTTGATGCTGATTAAAGATGGTCCACAAACTAGACGTCGCTTCATGGACTTACTTTTATCTCAGGTAAAACCTGCTTACTTTGCTGCACTTTCGACTTTTACCAGAATTTTAAATCAACGCAATCGTCTCTTGAAGATCTTTAGAGATCAGATGGCAGATCGAGATGATTCATTGCTCGAAGATGCGAAGATACAACTTTATTCTTGGGATGCCCAGTATGCTCTGGCTGCAGCTCAATTGATTCATTGGCGTTTCCAATTGGCAGCACGGATACACGAACATGCATCCAAATATCAATTGATAATATCGGATCAAAAAGAAAACTTAAATGTCAGGTATAAGACAATTAGTGGTCTTGATCCTACAAAAACTGTAGAAGAAATAGAGACTATACTTTTAAATAGACTTGAACATGCTGTTAAAGAGGATATCAATCGAGGGAATACAGGCATTGGTCCACACCGTGATGATTTAGAATTACGTTTGAACGATGATTTAATCAAAGTCTTTGGTTCTCAAGGGCAGCAACGTACTGCAGTCTTGTCATTGAAACTTGCTGAACTGGAGTATGTTAAGGAAATCACTGGTGAGACACCGGTTTTATTACTAGATGATGTCATGAGTGAGCTTGATATCAAGCGCAGAGCTAGCTTAGTTGAAGCTTTAAAAGATTGCCAGGTGTTTATAACGTGTACAGATACAAAATCTATCCTGCAAGAACTATCAGTACTCTCTGGTTCTGATGAAATCCATTACTTTGATGTAAGAGGCGGTGAAATTACGCCTGTTAAGACGCAAAATGATACCTATTAGCTTGTTCTGAAGAAATTTTAACTCCGGTAAGCATTTTCGAAAGCTTTTCTTTAGAGGGCGTGTTACGTACGTAAGATTACGCCTCTTTGTGCTCTGATATGGTATAATATTTTAGTGGAAACGAGGTGGATTGATGTACATTCATATTGGCGGTGACTACACGATTTCATCGCATTTGATCATTGGTGTGTTTGATATGGAGCGTGTAACTGTAGATCCAGAGATGAATGCAACCATGGATGTACTAAGGCTTGCTGAAGAACAAAATCGCTTGGATATTATTTCTATGGATATTCCACGATCGATGATTCTGACCTTGGAAAAGGTTTACCTCTCCCCTGTTTCAACAGCTACATTACGGACACGTTTAAATTCTGTGACTTTAGCATTTGATAGTTAATAGACCAGAACATTTGTTCTGTTTGAGATGAATTTGGAAAACAAATATCAATGATTATTGATGTAATCAGAAAGAGGATCAATGGCTAACAATAGTAAAAAAGAATTCAGTTTCGATGAAGAATCTGAAGACAAAAATTTAAATACAATCAATACTGAAGACCTAACGGATGTGGATGAGGATGACGATCTGGATAGTATTAAGAATCTAGCAGACAATCCACATAATATGGTTGATGATGATTTCAAAGAGCGCCTAATCGACTTATCTGGTCAGGATTCTTTTGATACCCATAACGACAGCGAATATGACGAAGGAGACATTCAAGTCTTAGAAGGACTTGAAGCCGTTCGTAAGCGTCCAGGTATGTATATCGGAGATACAACTGCTAGAGGTCTCCACCACTTAATTTATGAAATTGTTGCTAACTCTGTTGACGAGGCTTTAGCAGGACGTGCTTCTAGAGTCACTGTTTCATTGAACCGTGATGGGTCCGTTGCCATCGAAGATGATGGTAGTGGTATTCCTGTTGGTACACATCCAAAGATGGGTATTCCAACCGTTGAAGTCGTACATACCGTTCTTCATGCGGGCGGTAAATTCGGTGGCGGTGCTTACTCAGTCTCAGGCGGTCTTCACGGTGTTGGTGCTTCAGTTGTTAATGCGCTATCTGAATGGATGGAAGTTTACGTTAGTCGTGATAACCATGTGTACCAAATAGGATTTGAGCGTGGTATCACCACTTCCCCACTTAGCATTGTTGCAAATGCAAAACCTGAGAAGTCTGGTACGAGAACAATCTTCAAACCAGATAGTGAGATATTCCCAGAGATAGATTTTGATTTCAACGCGATGATTACAAGGTATCGTGAGATGGCTTTCCTCAATAGAGGCATT
>CAYXVJ010000013.1:11374-22205 GCA_964468675.1 uncultured Oscillospiraceae bacterium | reverse complement strand
TGGATGTGGCTCATCCTTGTTTGTTTCAATTTACACCAAGTATACGGACTCTATCCTATAAGTTCACCAAATTAGTATTCAAATATAGTGCTTAAGTATTCCTACTTAATCTGTAAACGATGATGATTCCATTTCAAGTATTAATGGTCCCCCAGTTCATTCAATTTAAATATATGGGTATTTTCAATACATTAGGAGTACTAATTTGGCCACGTCTTTTTTCACCACTTAGCACATTTATGATGCGTCAGTTTTTCCTGGATGTGCCAACTGAAATAATAGAATCTGGAAGAATTGAAGGAGCTCACGAATTTCGGATTTTCAGCCAATTGGTTGCACCAATAGCTAAACCAGGCCTTGTGACTGTGGGAATTTTGAACTTTGTATGGCGTTGGAATGACTATGAATCACCATTAATCTTCTTAACTAACAAAAACCTTTATACACTAACAGTAGGCTTAACAAATTTTGTCGATGAGTCAGGGTTCGCAATGGGCAACCTAATCATGGCAGGTGCAACGATTGCATTAATTCCGATGCTTATTATCTATATGTTTAGCCAGCAATTTATCAATGAGGATTTAGCAGCAGGCAGCGTAAAGGGGTAGCATAATAAATTGACCTTTGAGTTTTTGCATCGCTAACTCGTTCTCGATTAAATCTCAAAGGCTAATCAATCTCATCATATATAAAATAAAATCAACAATAATTCTGGAGGTATAGACATGAATCAGAACCATAAGCAAGTAAGACATGAAGTAGATTTCTGTGTCGTTGGTGGAGGATTAGCAGGTATGTTCGCTGCCATACAAGCTGCAAGAGAAGGTTTACAAGTCGTACTCGTACATGACAGACCTGTTCTCGGTGGCAATGCTTCATCAGAGATACGGATGTGGCCACGCGGATGCCATGGCAGGAACAATCAAGAAAGCGGCCTCTATGAAGAGATGCTATGCGAGAACATGTACCGGAATCCTGAGAAGAACTATTCAGTTTGGGATAGTGTGCTCTACGGTTTAGTTAAGGAAGAAAAGAACCTAACCGTTCTTCTCAATGCTTCCGTTTACGATGCACGCACAAATACTGATGGCACTAAAGTTGAAGTAGTCAGCGCATGGCAATTAACTACGTATACAGTACACCATATTGAAGCCAAGTATTTTGCAGATTGTTCAGGTGACAGTATCTTAGCACCATTAATTGGTGCTGAATATGCTGTAGGACGAGAAGCTTCCTCTGCTTTTGGAGAATCCATTCAACCTGAAAAGGCAGATAAGAAAACAATGGGTCTCACCTGCATGATGCAAGCTCGTGAAACAGATAAGCCTGTAAAGTTCACTCCACCTGCTTGGGCTAAACACTTCCCTGATGAATCCATGTTCCAACACCGTAGTCACCATATGAGCGATAAATTGTTCAACTACTGGTGGATAGAACTCGGTGGAGACCAAGACAGCATTCACGATACAGAAGCAATAAGAGATGACTTAATCGCTACAGCTTTCGGTGTATGGGACCATATTAAGAACCACGGTGACCATGGGGCAGATAATTGGGAACTTGATTGGGTAGGCTTCTTACCAGGTAAGCGTGAATCTAGACGCTATCGTGGTGCATATGTACTTACAGAAAACGATATTTTAAGCGAAGGCAGATTTGAAGACATTGTTGCTTACGGTGGTTGGACCATGGATGACCACGATCCAGCAGGTTTCAATGCAGATGGACCACCTAACGTATTCCATCCTGCCCCAACCCCATACGGCATTCCCTACCGTGTACTTTATTCCAACAACATCGAAAACCTCTTCTTTGCTGGAAGAAACATTAGTGCTACGCATGCTGCTTTAAGCTCTACTAGAGTTATGGCAACTTGTGCACTGATGGGGCAAGCAGTAGGTATGGCAGCTGCCATAGCAAGTCAAAATCAGACAACACCTCATGGTGTATATGAAGGCCATCTAGAAGACTTGCAGACTAAACTCATGCTTGAAGATTGCTATCTACCATTTACTAAACGGAAAATAAATGAATACACTAAAACAGCTAAGCTATCAAGTTCTGATAAAAAGCTTGATTCTAACGTATTAGAACAATTACGAAATGGTTTCGACAGGCCCATTCTTGAGGCAGATAACGGCGTACACATTAGCTTAGGTGATAGCCTTACTTTCTCCTATGATGAAGCGGTTCAGATCAATAATATACGCATCGTATTCGATAGCGATCTCAATCGAGACTCTGTCGATGGTGATCCTGCTTTACGCTGGCTCCCCATGATCTGCAACAGGCATATTGACCTAACACCTTTTGGCTTCCCAAAAACAATGACCAAGCACTATCAGATCGAATACTTAAATGAAGATCTTGAATGGCAGCTTATTCATGAAGAAAAAGAGAATTACCAAAGACTTAGAAAACATGAACTGAACGTCTTTGCTAAAGCGATTCGAGTCACCCTAGTTGAGACCTATGGCGCAACAACATCACATTTGTTTGCCATTGATCTTGCATAGATACGCCATTTTGTAGGGTTCATACCTACTGCCTTGCTAAATGAGGTGGAGAAGTAATTTGCATCAGGATAACCGACATTCAATGCGATCAAGGTTATACTCTCATCCGTATGAAGCAAATACTTCTTCGCCGCATCAAGGCGGACTTCCTTCAACAGCTCTGTAAAGCTAGTACCATGCTGTGAGAGCAAACGACTTAAACTTGTATAACTAAAGTGAAATTCATCCGCTAGATCTGTTAGTGTAAGTCTCTTCGTAAAGTGGCGCATGATATAGTCTTCTATTACTTGATACTGACTAAGTTGTCTCGCTTCACCAGACAAACGATTTTGCTCTAGAATCAATAAAGTAAACATATATTGTAAGGGCGCAATAGCAGTATTCATTTCATCTAGTGATGTCATATTCATATCTAACGTTTCATAAGCATCATATAAAGCGGATCGCATAAAGCGATGGTCTGATACAGCTTGGTCCACTCGTAATCTAGCTGCGGCATCTTCTTCCCTATAGCCACTGATGCTGATGAAAGCAACGACTTCCTCATCTATATTTCGAATAGGAAACACTGCCTCGTTCACTCCAGCCCAACACACACCTTGATATTTATGGCCTAATGTCTTTGCCTTGTCTAAGGCTCTACCTTGGCATGAAAGACACGCTTGCCAAGCGCTATTCTTCGTTTTAATCAGTGTACAGTATGGGTTGTTATGGGTATTGTATGCCAAGAACCTGTGCCAGAGTAATGGTAAGGCAGACTCTAAACGATGGATCGATACATGTAGCTGTTTATCTGTAATCAGATCATCAAGATATGAAGAAATATCCTTTATCAATCGTTCGCTAACTATTTTTTGTTTCATACCCTTACCCACCAAGTAAAATCAATTGCTCTATAACAAATGGATGTATAAGATCCATTTGAAACTAGTCTAAATCAAAAGCAAGCACATAGCCAGTCTACGCCAAGTTATATAGAACATTTACTCACACGCTATTGGTCGTATTTATTTGCTATAGTATGTTTAAATCAATTTCTTTTTGGAGGATACCCATGCACTCATATTTTGACGGCGGTCTATTACAACTCATCGGCTATCGCATATTGGGCTTTCTAGTAACGGCTTTAACACTTGGAATTTGCTACCCATGGGCCTTTTGTATGGTATATAGATGGGAGGCGAAGCACACTGTAATCAATGGCTACCGCCTCCGTTTCGATGGCACAGCCATCGGTTTATTTGGTCAATGGATCAAGTGGCTTATCTTAACTGTCATCACGATTGGTATTTATAGTTTTTGGCTGTCCATCAAGTTGAAGAAATGGAAAACGAAACACACGCATTTCATGAGTAGTTAAGCCTATTGTAAGCTTACTTACTGGCATTGAATATCAGGTCAAAGATTTCTCCTGGCATCTTTACGAAGATCCAAGAAAGATTCTCATAGCCTACGTAACCACCTTCAAATAGCCTCAAGCGAATATGCATGCCATCAGGCATAATGAAGCGTAAGTGTGTTTGCTGTAGAGGTTCATTGTATAGTCCAAGATCTGTACTCTGTCCGAGATCCACAAAAGGGCTAGAGAAGAGCACGTCAATGAATCGATTTATATCATCGTTGGATACACCCTCAAGTACATTGTACTTTTGAATGCTGTAGTCCCAATCCTCATGTTTTTGTGCTTTCAAATCCACCCAGTTATGACTTAATTTCAAGCGATCTTGAAATAGATCCTTACCCGTCTTCAGTGTAATATTGTTTAAACACTCATAGAAGTTTAACCACTCCTCTATATGTCCATCGTCGTCTTCGTAGCTTCCAGTCATGGCCAAACGAAACGATCTGTCATATCCGTGGACCTCATATACATCACCATGTACAGATCCAGCAAGTTCAACATAATCGTCTTCCTTGCTCCATTCATCGATGCCACCTTTGGCAACGGCTATTTTCTCACCTAGTAACTTCCTTATATTGACTGCATCTTCACCGTAGTGCCAATCGGCTTGCATGTAGACTTCTCCTTCATAAATGAAGAAACCGATCATATCCGCTTCTTCATGTTCATTTGGTATGCCTACCTCAATTTGAGGTATGAAGACACCTGAAGGATCTACATCAAGATTTTGATCATTTGAAGACGATGGCTCGCTTGATCCGGATACAAGTCCTGGTCCATTTTCATCCGGCCGAATATTGAATAAGCCACTGTTAAAAAGCCATACAGCAGCAATGGCAAGGACAAGTATAGATGCCAAGGCAGAAGCAAGTTTCCATGTAGACCTTCTCCTTAAGCTTTTATCTTCTACTGCTTTTAAAACATTGGACTTTAATTCTTCCTTTTCTGGCACTTCTCCTCGTACCATATCTTTGATTAGATCTTTACCTTTCATCTCTTTATCCCTCACTTAAACTTAGCCCTTATTTCGTTCAAGGTCCTATATAGCTTATGCTTCACATTCGATTCCGTCATACAAAGTAACGTGGCAATCTCCTTTAACGTACTATCTTGAACGTAAAAAAGGTAAAAGATTTTTCTAACATCCAATGGTTTCGCTTGAATCCAAGTCCTTGCTTCTTGTAGTTTTAAGCGCTGCAGCATAAACTCTTCTTCTAAAAATAGATCCAAATCAAAATCTGTTAGGTCTACTTCTCTTCCATCCTCCTTTAGAATCGTCATCGGTAGCACTTGTTTTAAGCGATCCTTAAGAGAATAGTGTCGATAGATCTTTTGCTTAGCAAGCAAAATCACCATCGCTTCTGGATTTTGTATGTAGTCTAGTCCACGTCTTTTTAAAACTTGATACAAGTCCACATACGTCTCTTGCAAGATGTCTTCAATATCTGCTGTGTTACTGCATTTAGCGATCACGAAGCGAAGCACCGACTGGTACGTCTCATCGTATATCTCTTCAAAGCGTAAAGTGATCTCTTTGTCGACCATACAGTAAATACCTTTACCTCTCACTATAGAAGCGTCTGAATCAAAGTAAAAAGTTCCAAAGTTTAAATAATTCTAAAATAAATCTATTCATAAGATCTATTTGAAGCTTACATCTGATATTGATCTTTGGCTAGCAATATATTTAATGAATATGCTTTATTTAGGCTCTTCAGTTCAACGCCTTATTCATGACATTAGAAAAACCGCCATACCTATCAAAATGATAAGCATGGCGGCAATCTTAAGACTTGAGTCTTTATATACCTTATATTGTATATTCGTTATAAGCTTTACTCGTCAGCGTCAGTCTCTTCTGCTTCAGTTTCTTCAGCGTCAACTTCTTCGCCTTCGCCTTCTTCTGTCTCTGTTGCAGCGGCTTCTGCAGCATCAGCAATGTCTTGCATCTCTTGCTCGTAGTCCTTGTTTGCAAGGTCATCTAAGACGGCTTGGATTGCAGTCTCGTTTGCTTCGAGTGCAGTTTGTGGTGTTTGCTCGCCACTTGAGATTGAACCAAACATGTCGTTCACTGCAGTGTTGACCTCAGAGAAACCAATGATTGGGTTGACTCTGACTAGACCATTTTCGTAGATGTCTGTTACGATTTCAACTGTCTTGGCATCTGGTGACCATGACTCGAGTTGAATCTCCATCATTTCTGCCATTTCGTCTTCTGTCTCTGTGTAGCTCATGTATGTCTCAAACATTTCTGCTTTGAGCTTTGGATTCTCTACACCGTTAAGCATGAAGAATGGAGCAACTTCCTTACCGTAGTTAGACCAGTCGCTTGCGCTTGGACCTTTAGGGAATGGTACGAAACCAAACTCGTCTTCCATCTCACCTAGTTGACCGTAGCTGACCCAGAACTCTTCTAACATCATCATCACGTTGCCGTCACGGAAGTTATTGATCTGTGCGAGCCAGTCACCTAACCAACCAGCTTGGTGAGTTACTGTTTGCTTGAAGTCTGCGTATGCGTTGAGTGCTTCTAGGACTGCAGGATCATCAAATGTTAGCTCCATGCCATCGTCTGTCTTTTGAGCTATGTCTGCACCGTTTGAGTATATGTAGTTCCAAGCAAAGTTCTCACGCTCGTTGAAACCGAAGATGTCGATCTCACCATCGTTATCAATGTCTTGGTTACCAGCAATGGCTAACTCTTTGAACTTATCCCATGTCCACTCGTCATTGTCGTAGAGGTCATAGAGGCTCTCAAGACCGTAGTCTTCGAAGAGGGTCTTGTTCCAGAAGATACCATAACGGATCTCAGGGTTCTTATCTAGTAAGGAGTAGTGCTTACCCTTGTAGTGACCAGCCTCAACAAAGTCAGGTCTCCACTTGTAGTCGTCGAAATCAAAGACGCCTAAGTCATCTAATGGGTATGCAATACCACCCTCGATGAAACCAGGTAAGAGTCTATATGAAAGGATGTAACCGAAGTCTACGATTGGATCACCTGAAAGAACAGATGTAACGTATACAGCGTTGTAATCACCAGGGATGGTTACATACTCAACATCACCGTTGTATTCATTACGAATACGCTCGATTGAGTTGAACTTTGCTTCTGCCAGTGCGTTTGCATCTGGATCTGGTGTCATATCGTAGTATGAACCGATTTTGAGTGTAGTGCCCTCGAAATCATGTGAAGGACCTACGTCGCCTTCTGTAGGCTCACTTGTCTCATCTGCTGCATCTGTGGATTTACCACCTGTTGTTGTTGGATCACTTGAACCGCCAGTACCACAAGCAACTGCTGCAAAGGATAGTGAGGCGACTAATGCAAGTGACAATAAGGTTCTTAATGTCTTATTCATTTTCTTCTCCATAACTTTAATATATTTTAAGGCCGATTAGAACTAAAGGTTTATCAGTGTGAACGCTGTGCAGCCATCACCCCTTTCCCAACGGTCTTCATTAAGCGACAATACCGGAGTTGGCAATGCTCTCAACGAAGTATTTTTGACAGAACACGTATAGAACAATTAAGGGTAAGACCACCAATACAGTGGCTGTGTTATTCATAATGGAGGTGAAGCCTGGGCTGACAAACGATAGGCCTCCACCAAACTCTTGGTACTTATTGCTCACTTCAGCTGCAAGACCACTCATGGCACCACTCATGACCTTCCAAGTTGGTAAGTACATGCTGGTATAAAAGGAATCCGTCCACTGCCAGACAAAGCCAAACAAGAAGACTGTCACCATCATGGAGACGGCACTTGGCAACATGATCTTTAGGAAGGTTTGGAAACGTCCATAGCCATCCACAAATGCAGCTTCTTCTAATTCTTTGGGCATACCTCTAAAGAATTGACGGAGCATATAGATGTATAGACCATTTTTAAAGCCTGTTGCTGTAATCCCTTGAATCAAGTTAGGCCACGGAGTATCGATTAGATTAATTGGCGTACCACGCACAGCTTCAACAATGCCAAAGACATCAAAGAAGCGAAAGCGCATGAAGAGCGGTAACATGTTCACCTGTGGTGGCACAATCAGCATGAAGATGACACCAGCAAACAAAATGTTCTTACCTGGGAACCTAAACCTAGCAAAGGCATACGCTGTTAGTAAGGTTGAGAACAATTGCAAGAATGCAGTTGAGAACGATAAGAAGAACGTTCTCAAAAACGTTGCATGGTATTGCATGCTTTCAAGTGCCAATTTATAGTTTTGCGTCGTAAAGGTCTTCGGTACATAGCGAATACTAGAATCGTAGAGGTCTCGCTCCGCCATGAAGGATATACCAAGCTTCGTCATAAAGGGTCTTAAGATGATGAAGCATAAGCCTAGAATAATGACAGCTCTAATGAAGGACCATGTATTTTTGTACCACCACACCTTAGAGAAGACGGATGTACGATTTTTCTTTCTTGTCTTGCCGACGGAAGCTAAGTTTCTTCTTCCAAGCATTTCTTTATTCGTCATAGTTTCCTCTCCTTATTCGGTGTACACGACACGCTTCGATACGATGCCACCAACGACTGCGATAATCAGAATGATGCTGGCAAAGTAGATCCAAGCCATTGCTGAACCATAACCGTATTGAACCGATGAGAAGATGGTGTCTTGTATCTTCGTCATCATTTCATTAGACGGCTTCGTAAATGAGTCGATAATCGTATAGAGCGAGTTCACTAGAATCAATGGGCTGATCATTGGGAAGGTAATCTTCCAGAAGTTCTCCCAACCAGTAGCTCCCTCGATCATGGATGCCTCAAAGAGTGATGGTGAGATGGACTGTAAGCCCGCTAAAAAGATTAGAATCTGTACACCAGATGATATAGCAACGTCATAGATCGTTGTGACCGCTTGAGTGAGGTACATCACGATCGATACCGGTAACTCAGTATAACGAAGCAGTAATGAACCTACGTTTAGCATCGCTGATGCTTGGTTTTGAACTGCACTCATATCCTGACCATTGATCATATTAATGAGTAAGTCAGCCTTCTCCACATCCAAAATGACACCTGAGGTCAAAATAACCGGGAAGAAGAATATGGATCTTGCCAGCGCTCTACCTTTAAACTTTTGATTCAATAAGTTCGCCACAAAAAAGCTGAATACCAATATTAGTGGCACTTGGACAAACATGTCCCGAACTGAAATCAATAGCTCACGGTTGAAGTTAGGATCAACGAGTAGTGCACGCTTGAAGTGAGCAAAACCACCTTCAGCTGCCTTTGTTAATTCATAACCGTTTGCCCCAACAGACATGTCCGATAAGCTAAAGCGTATCGACTGAACAATGGTAGGTAAGAAGAATCCAAATAATCCAATCAAGAAAGGAATTAAAAACACATAGGCTGCAATGGCTTCTTTACCGCGCAAGGTTACAGCAAGCTTCTTGTCACGACGCTTGATATAGCGCTGCTTGTCAAAACGTTTCGTTTTCATGAATCAATTCCCCCTACAACCTTGTATGTACGAGCCGTGATCACTGTTTCGTCCACAGTCTTGTCGACTCTGCTGTAATTGACATAAACAACAGCACCGTTTTCGTACTCGACTCTAGCCACTTCTGGATCTGGATAACTGTGTGATACGATTTCTAGTTCTTGTAGCTGGCCAACACTGTCGTTTAATGCTAAATAGTCCTCAACCGCTTCATCCAACCAAGCTTCATAGTTCAAAGCATAAAGGTGGTTGAAGTCTGTATCCTTAACCGCAGAGTTATCTGCAGCACTCCAAGTGAAGTGTAAGCCTCCACCGGTTTCAGCAGCCCAGAGCAAACTCTCTTCATAGTCTTCGGAAAGGTTTAGTGCTTCTCCTGCAAAGTGTTTTGAACCATGCAAGACCAATTGATAGAAAGGAATACTTCTATCCGTGATGCGGTATAAGTTCGATTGCTCTGGTGCATTCAACACTAGATCCGTATAGCCTAGTGCATACACATTTGAATTGAAGCCCATGAGTTTATTTGTAGCCGAGCTTAGTTGCTCGATTCCTGCTACATTTAAATCTTTGGCTGCTTGGCGATCTGTATGACGGTTTGGCATTAAATCGCTATAGAGTAAATCTGCTAAATCTGCGATTGCAAGATTCTCTAACTTTGCCCCTGTTTTTGTATTCAAGAAATCACGGACAACATCCTCTAAGAAGACAGGGCTCAAGAGGTCGATCGTGCCACGATTTGGCTTGTTATCGACAATATCAATCTTGCCTAAACGTACAATCGAACGATCGAAGTATCTTGGCGCCATCGATGCAGACACATATTGATCAAAGAGTTTATTCTTTCTAACCTGCTGGAAATCGACATCAAAGTATAGATCTATACCGAGATTAGACACGTCTTCCATAAAGGCCTCTTGATCTAAATCCTCTTCTAATTGTGAGACGACCTTGATTTTTGATGGTAGGGTGCTGTTCACACCACCATTGGACCAGCCTGTATACACGGCTGATAGCTCTTCAATCCCTCTATCTTGTAAGGTTTCCAAGATTACTTTGGCATCGGCAAATGTTGTAAGTGGCGTAATGGCTTGATACTTCACACCCAGACGCGACTGCATGCGATCAATTGCTCCAATGAACTGAACGGCAAAAGGTAAATCACTATTGTCCTCAAGTGGGACAAGCGCGCCATCTGCTAACAATACATCTTGATAGGCTTTAGCCATGCCTAGGTAGTTTGCATCTTCACCTTCCAAGAGGATGTAGCGCACCGTAAAGTTTGTATCTACGACCTTAGGCGCAAATAGTTGCATGCTATTCGTACCAACCATCTCACTAGAACTGATTGGACCGTTTTCGATCACAGTGAAGCGCGCATGAACATGGTTATAGCTGTGTGATTTACCAGAGATGTCTGCACGAATGCTTGCCAAGGCATCACCTTCTTCGATAATGGCAAGGATGGCAT
>CAYXVJ010000013.1:0-11315 GCA_964468675.1 uncultured Oscillospiraceae bacterium | reverse complement strand
CGTTACCACGCTTGATACCAAATACAGGCATCTTAATCTCAAGGTTTTCACCATGGCTTGCGACAGCATTGCTCACAGAATTCAAGGTGCTATCTGTTCCATACACCCGTTGTGTGTATGCAGGTAAGCTCGTCTTACCGTTATCAAAATCAATTAATGCACCACTACCATCAGGGACAAAGAGGTAACCGTCTTCATCGCTATGAGCTGCACCCATATAAGGCAATAAGGTGATGCTAACAAGGTAGTATTCATCGGTATCGTACTCAATGCTAGATGGATCGACTGAAACCTCAAAACCACCATCTCTTAAGGTGTAAGACAGCGTTACATTAAAGCTAGCACTGGAATCTTCACTGAAGAAACCAACTTCTTCGTGGTCCAGATCACGCTGTTCTATGCTATATCCGTTTTCAATAAAGTATTCAGATAGTTCTTCTTGCTTAAAGTCTTGTACACCTGTTCTTAAGATGTAGAGTTCTTCTTCTGCTAAGAGTGGGTAGAGTTCTAAATACTCACTATCCTTCTCGCGCAAGCTATCAGCAGCATATTTACTATAGTTACGTGTAACCTGCTTTTGATGGTCTTCTGGCATAGTCTGTAAGTACTCTTCCATTTTTACAGCTGTTACTGCCTGTGGGAGTACTAGGCTATTGCCTGCCTCACCTAAGACATAGTGGACAAGGTAGCCTCCATCAATCTCTTCGATGTCGAACTGACCTAAAGCTATTGCATCAGGGAAGGCATACATGGTACTGGTTCTAAAGGACGAATCCATGTACTCGAGCATGAATTGGCTCTTTAATTGACCAATATTTATGGGGTTAGCGATCAAGTCCACTTCATCTGCATCTACAGGGTTTGTGGTCCAAAGCACATCACCATCACTAGATACAACGCTAACAATGGCTGTTTCTTCATCGATCTCTAAGCTGTACGCTTGATCGAAGACGCTAGATGTTTTATTGCTCGTTTTCAAAGTTTCTGTTGTAAGGTCTTCATCTGCACCTAAAGTAGATAAAGGGCTTGCAAAGACGATCAAGAGTAACAATATACCTAGAACGAGTCTAGTGAGGATTGATTTTTTATTGTATGTTTGTCTAGTCATCTTAGCGATACCTCAGTTCCGTATAGATTGATAGACCGTAGTTCACCATCTCTGCAATGACATAGAAGAAAAGCAGACCAATGAACAAGAGGATCATCATACCGATAAAGATTAAGAAAATGGTCAGAACCGTTTTTAAAATCGAATATTGGTGAGTGACTAGGGTACCTACAAATAATAAGAAGGCAGCCCAGATGTAAGATACCGTAGATAAGGCATAGTAGAATGCAGCTTCATCAGCAGTAATCACATGACTCACAGCAACGAGTGGCAAGTTGATCAAAACGATTGGGATCAAGGCATATGCACTGTATATTAAGATATTTCGCATGCTGCCCTCACCGTCCATTAAGGTCGTGAGTGCCCAGTTTGCTGCACACCACAGGATGTAGACCAGAAGCACAGTCGTGATATCCAAGACCACATTAATCTCTTCTAACTTATTGGTATTAAATAAGAAGGCTGTGTTTTGCTTTTGAATCACGAACGTCATAATGGTCAATACAATAACCGCAAAGGCTAATCCTAAACGACCACGTTTTTCATTCTTCAAGTCCCAAAAGCCATCAAATGGTCTCGTGATGACATGTAAACTATATCGACAATCAGAAATCAATTTGTTCATTTGAGATCTCCTTTAGCTTTACTTTCCACTTCTTCGCGCTACGCACGATGAGAAGAACTGCCACTAACACGAGGGCGATGGTCATGACTACACCAAAGTATTCTTGCATCACGTTCTTGCGATGGAAGCTGAAGGCACGTGTGTAGTACTTTCGGTTGTTACCTAATTCGAATGCTTCTAGAGCCTCTTCGTAACGACCTTCTGCCATATACGACTTACCGATACCGGTATAAGCAAGTTCGCTGTTCGAGTTGTATGTTAAGACTTCTTGCCATAAAGCAGTCGATGCATCGTGGTCACCAATTTCATTGGCATGGATGGCACCTAGTAGGTTCTCACCATATGAGGTCAACTCAAAAACACTGATGGTATTTAAGGCACGATCTAAGATAAACATTTGACCAAGATCACTGGTTAACTCTAATGAGACTGCATCCGAGAATTGTCCTTGACGATTTCCTTTACCACCAAAGATGAACAGGGAGTTCCCGTCACCATCGTAAGCAAAGACTTTTCCATTGGTCTGATCAAGAACAAAGTAAACACCAAAATCTGTGACCGCTGAGTCTACAAACTTCGAGTACGTTGTCTCTAAGCCTTCCCTTGTTAAGTCACCCACTATCGGATAGTTACCAAGACGGCGCAAGATATCTGTACCTGTTGGGTTCAACAAGCGAATCGCATCTGCCCCTCCTTGAATGTCAGCTGTACTCAAATTGCTGATGGTCGACATTAAGAAGATGTCATCGGTCAGCGTAATATTGCTGTACTCCGTTGGAATAATCATCTCCATACGCTCACGTTGAGCATCTGTGGAGAAATAACGCTTCCAGATGTATTCCATAGGATTGACACTAACTCTGGTTGCTCCTAAGAAGCCACGGAACTCGCCTTGAGGATTGTATTCAATTAAACCCATGTTGATACCATAAGCAATGACATAGACTCTGCCTGCCATATCTTGGACAACTTTTGTGGGTACAAACTCAGTTGAATCACTGAGCATGTCGGTTACAGGTCTAGTCAGTTCACGGACGAGTGTTTCGTCTGCACCTAAATGCAAGACACGGTTATGTCCTGAGTCCGCAATAAAGATCTCACCTGCATCATTTACAAAGATGCCTTGAGGACGATTCAAAGTAGCTGGGTTTGCCCCTTGAACCTGATCGATGATGCGAAGAAGCTTTCCATCAAAGGTCAATTCTAAAATACGGTTGTTGCCTGTATCGGCTACAAATAGACTCTCGTTTGCGATGAAGATATCTTCTGCTGCATTGAGGCTGATATCGCCACCGTCGATTTGCATCGCACGGTTATATAAATAGGTTGCTGGCTGCGGTACAGGATCGTGCCAGAAGTCATAGCTATAGGTCTTGTTCGGTGCGTCAGCTAACAAACTAACCGGCAATGACATGAAGACGAGGAGGCAGGACAATACTGCTAAGCCAAGTTTTTTAAATCTATGTTTTTGCATTGTAACCCCCTACTCCTTAATACCTGAAGCAGACATTGTCTCGACAACGCTACTTTGGTTGATGATAAATACGGTGATCGGTACGATCATCAATATCACTGCAACAGCTGCAGTTGCACCTGCACGAGCAATACCGCCTGCTGAAATCTGACTCAATGCATAAGGCAAGGTCTTCAAGCTCTCAGAATAAATAAAGGTCGATCCTGAAAGATTCCAGAGATCTTGGAATGAGAAGATAATCAAGGTTAACCAAGCAGGTTTGACTGCTGGCATGGCAATGTACCAGAAGGTCTTTAATTCAGATGCACCATCAATACGAGATGCTTCTAATAAGGCATCTGGAATTTGCTCCATAAACTGCTTCATCAAGAAGAGGCCTAATGGTTTAGCAAATGCTGGCACAATCAAAGCAAGGTAAGTATCAAGCCAGTTGATCTCACTCATAATCAGGTAGTTTGGAATCGCTGTAACTTGTGCGGAGAACATCAATGCCAAGACAATGGTATTGAAGATCACTTGGCTACCTGGGAATTTGTGCTTCGCTAATGCATACGCACAAAGGCTTGCGATAATAACGTGGCCACCGGTACCTACAATCGTAATAAATACGGTATTGAAGATATAGCGGCTAAAGGGCACCCACGACTCACTCATAATTTGGAAGACATCGCGGAAGTTCTTTGTTGTTGGGTTCACCACGAAGAAACGTGGCGGGAAGACAAAGAGCTCTTCAATTGGTTTTAAAGATTGACTAAATGCATACACTAAGGGCAGAGCCATAAAGACTGCAAAACAGGCTAATACCACAAAGTTCAATGTATTTCCCCAGCCAGAACGGATGGGTGACTTGGAGCTTTTTCGTGCCATTAGGTACCTACTTTCTTAAGTGCTGCCTGGACCATCTTGTTCGACAAGACCATGACGAAGAATAAGATGGTTGCTATCGCGGATGCATAACCCATTTCGTAGCGGATACTACCGTAGTCAACCAGGTGGGATACGACCGTGTGTGCTTCATAGTTCACACTTGGGAAACCTGCCAATGCAGCCAATTGGTCGTGTATTGAAAATGAACTGGTAATGGTCATGACCGCACCGAACATCAGCTGTGGCTTCATGGACGGTAAGGTAATAAACCAGAGTTCTTGCCAACGGTTTTGTACACCGTCAACGTAACTTGCTTCATAAAGTGAGCGGTCTACGTTTTGTAAGCCTGCGATAAAGGATAAGAAACCAGCACCAAGACTCATCCAGAGCACGACAACAATTAGAACGGGCTTGATGGTTGATCCATCTTCGAACCACAAGATGGGTTCGTAGATGATGCCAAGGCGCATGAGCAAGCCATTCACCAAACCATACATGTCACTGGAGAAGAAATAACGCCAGATGACATAGGCTTGACCTGAAATCGTTGGTGCATAGAAGATCAAGGTCATCACGGCACGAAGCTTATTTGGTAATTCATTGATCAGCCAAGCAAAGAAGAAGGCTGCCATGTACGATACAGGTCCTGTAATCAAGGCGAAGATAAAGGTGTTCTTCACAGCGATCAGGAATACTTCATCCGCAAAGATCAAGTTGATGTAGTTTTGCCAAGCCACGAAGCGTGGTGCTTCTAAGACGTTGTAATAGGTAAAACTAAGGCCGATCGAGATTAAGACTGGCGCCAAGATGAAAATAATAAATAAGATACAGTATGGCGCAATAAACAAGTAAGCGGTCTTATTTCGCTTCATGTTTGTAAGCGTCTGTTGACGCTGCTTTTTAAAATAGAGTCGCAATTGTCCCGTCATTATTCACTTAACCTCATATCTGCCCACTCGATATAGTCCAAACCAAATTCCTTACGTTTGTTACTAATCTCCATGTTGATGGTCTGTGTATAGTCCATCATGGTTTCTCGTGGATTTTCGTTTTCGTTGTACACAGAATAAAACGCATTACGGATGTGCCTTGTAGTGAAGTAACCACCAGGTACCTCTGGCATACCACGGACAAAATTAATCTGTTCTTGGATGTTTGAATACTCCAAGGTAGACCATGGGAGTTGACCCAAGGCATCGATGTTTGCTGTTGCTACACGTCCTGCAATACCTAAGACGTTCTCTGTCTCAAGTCCGTAGTTGGTTTGCGTCCCCTCACTCATCCACCACTTCATGAACTGCCAAGATTCATCTTTCATCTTGGAATCAGAGAGCATAATGGATGTTGTTTCACCTGCAACCACAGAGCGATCAATGGAGCCATCTTCACCAACGACACCTGGAACTGTTGTGAATCCCCATAGGCCGCGGATCTCCGGTGCGAAGACGGATAGGTAGCTATAGTTTGTGTAGTCAGCGATGGCAAGCGGCATCTCACCAGACCTAAAACGGTTGGCAAAGTCGTAAGTAACTGGCATCTGGAAATCCATATAGTTTGATACCCATGTATCAAAGGCTAGGATTGCTTCTTCAGTATCTAATCCAGAGCGCATTCCACCTTCTTGATAGAGGCTGCCACCGTGTTGGTATAAGTACATGGCATAGGTTGTAGGATCTGTTGAAACACCTACGTTTAGGTTATTCTTTTGGATCTCAGCTAAGGCAATGTTGAAGTCATCCCAAGTGTTTGGTACCTCTAAATTCAATTCTTGTAAGATGTCTGCTCGGTAGAACAGTACTGGGAATGTCATGGTCTGTGGCAAGCCATAGATACCATCTTGATACATGAACGGTACCAAAGCTTCTGGATGGAAGAACTCTGCAGTTTCATCAAAATCATCAAACTGAGATAAATCTTCAACAGCACCACGCATGGCATAGTTAATGGCCTCTCCAGCTGCAAGGTTAATGGCCACATCAGGACCATTACCTGAAAGCGTTGCTGAAAGCAAGACAGCGGTATCAACCAAGCGGATGTTCACAGGTATATCGTATTCAGGCGAGAAGTAGTTATCCACCAAATCCTTAACGATGTTACCTTGGTCACGTCCACCACTAGATGTTGCTGTAATTTGTGCGCCTGAAGTCAAGACCCATACGGTAATCGCATCTTGCTCATGGATGGAACCGATCGAATCGTAGTCCTCACTAAAGGAAGCGATGAATGAGCGGATCTCATGCATGAGGCTTTGGAAGATGTTGGCATCTGCACGTGGCAAGTCAAATTCACTCTTCGTTAAAAGAAAATAGTCTAATTCTAATGCTTGCTCTTTCATTTGGAAGGACCAAGAACCTAAAGAGACAATGTTATCTTTAAATGCTGACCATAAGCGTGGGATCAAATCAGAATCTTTATTCATTTGATCGAGCTGTTGGATAATGTTATCTAAGGCTTGTAGAGTTGCAGAAACAGCGTCATCTGAATTTTGACGAATGTTATTCGCAACAGCCTCTAAGACTTCTTGCTCTTCTTTCAAGCGAATTAAAGTAGCCTTCGCCTTCGTGTCCAACTGATAGTCACGCATGCTGTCAGGCGATGTACCGATAATCATGAGGAGTTCACGGTAGGCTAGGTTTAAGTTTAAGAGTGAGTTATCTACGGTTTGCAAGGCATCAGCCATGACTTCACCTAAAACAACTTCAAGTCGAAGGGTGTTTTTTCCTTCTTCAAAATAAAAGAGATAAGGCTCATCAGCACCTGGCTGCATCATACGCCAGCTAGAATCGTAGGCAAAGTCTAATTCTTTTGCTTCTTCAAATGGCACTTCACCATTGATCAAAAGCTTACGCTTTGCTGGCAATCCTGTAGAGTATTTTTGACGATACTTGAAGGCAAGCTCATACAAGCCCTCTTCTTCTACATCAATTTCCCACTCAATCCACTGACCAGACAATCTCCAGTTATCACCACCGATCGTATTCAAACGAATCTTAGACGGATCGTATGGTTCAGTCTTAGGTGATGTACGGTCATGCTGAGGGTAGAGCGTTGAGTCAGACTTATATATTGCATGCTCAGCTTGAATCTTAATTGCTTCATCAATCGAAGCTACCTCTTGGCCATCACTTTGATGTGCATTGATGTACTCATCATAAGTA
The DNA here is from genome assembly GCA_964468675.1 of uncultured Oscillospiraceae bacterium. Taxonomy (GTDB): domain Bacteria; phylum Bacillota; class Clostridia; order Saccharofermentanales; family Fastidiosipilaceae; genus CAYXVJ01. Next base: position 4,083 of record CAYXVJ010000013.1, on the reverse strand, counting down.
AGAGGCTTAGCATATTGCTCTAAAGAGAGTGCTGCGATACCAAGTGGTTCACTGACTGCTTCAAAAGACAAGGTATTCTCGCCTTCTTCAAAGTAATATTGCAGTGGCTCTTGGTAGTAACCTGTGTTATCCGTTGTATAGACAGATACAAACTGTGGTGCCTCCACTTGATGAGGACGATTGTCGTTGCCTCTGCTATCTCGTGAGATACCGCTATTGGGGTCCGAACCTTCTTGTATGTCATTTGTCCATACACGTGAGAAGTTAATGAATTGGGCTTCACGAAATGGGATCTCACCATTGATACGAATGACACGCTCTGAATCTCCAGACTTACCATCTAGAGGCAAATACTCGATGAACAAGTTATAAAGACCTGCCTTAGGGACGTCAATGGTCCATTCAACGAAACTACTGTCCTCGGTATGCAGGTAGGAACGACCCGATTCATGGGCGTCCATATGGACAGCTTCTGAATCAGGTGTAAACGCATCAATATCAATAGAGATTTGATGTTCTGGCTCGTGTCTACTCGGCAGCGAGGATAGGTAGCTTTGGTAGTCATCTAAAGATTCTACTGTTACCAATAGACTTTGATCTCTACCTTCTACCTCTCCTTCTTCTGCCAAACTCGATGTGAAACCACTGCTTAGGCAGATGGATCCGATCAGGACAGCAGAGACGGTCCCTTTTAAAATACGTCTTTGCTTCTTAATACATTTTTTTGATGTTGCTAAGTACAAGTGCTTCACAAAGCTTGCCTCCTATTGATCGATGCTCCACTCATCTACCCAAGAAATACTCATCAGCTCACCATCGAAATCGATTGGTAGCCAGACATATGAACTGGTGTTTAGTGCATCAGGCATCCAACGGTCACCCATGTAGACGAACTGTTCGTTGCCCTCTTTATCGGTGTAGCTAAAGATATTGGTTGATTGTGAATCGAAAGTTGTACGCTTCACATCATCTACCATAGGATCGCCCATATCGGTCCATGTACCTAAGATTGAATCAGCCATGGCGTATTTGGCGGGGTTTGGATGCCAACCTGTACAACCAGAAGTCATCATGTAGTACTTGCCATCGCGCTTGAAGAGTGCTGGTGCTTCACGTTGTGCACCTGGGAAGACACGAATGAAGTCCTCGCCATAAACGGCTTCTTCTGGATCTGTTGCAAGGTAGGTGTACTCCTCGTTCAACTTTGAAATATAAAGCGTTAGGTTCTCTTCAGAGGAATAGATGATATATGCAGTACCATCGTCATCGACAAAGAGTGTCATGTCACGAGCCATACCCTTACTTTGTGGGTAGAAATCCTTTTGATCTGGAGGACAGACATTTAATCTATAACGATCAATGAAACGGAAAGGGCCTGCAGGATGGTCTGCGATAGCAATACCAGCAGATGCGGCAGCATAGTTTGCATCGGACCAATCTGTTGGGCCGTCTGCATGGAACCAGATGATGTACTTATCTGTTTTTTCGTTGTAGATCATCTTCGGACGCTCAATAACGGATGTTGTATCGTTAATGGCTTGGAATACTTTATCTTTCTCGGCTTCACTTGCACCTTCATAAAGGCTAGTAAAATACTCTTCTGTATCGAGTTGTGCGCGGTCAGAGATATTTCTCATGACGATGCCTTCTGAATCCCAATTTAATAGATCATCTGAGCTGTAAGCACGAATACCACCACGGTAACCATGTGTCTTATCTTCTCCGACCCACCACCAACGTGAGATCTCTTCACCAGTCTCCTTATCAGGATATGTTAGCCATTGTACTTGGCCACCATGCGCCTGAATAAAGACATTTTCTGTATCAGTCCAATTCCCTCCTGGGATAAAGCTTGTATGCACAACACGTTCCTCCAACTTGTTTCTTATATCTTGAATGAAGATAAATTGTTCTTTTATATAATCACGATCCAAATCGTTATTACCTAATTGATTGACTTCGTCTAGCGCCTCTTCTAAATCAAAAATGAGGTCACCGACGAAAGCCTTATCCAAAATATCAGATGAAACCTTATTTGCAAGGCTTTTTAGTTCCTCCACACTGTACTCAGGTGTGGCATACACTGTAATACCTGAAAGGAAAGCAGTCTTCATCGGATCTTGGCTAAAGCTTGGACTTAAAATAGAGACATCTAATCTTGTGTCTTGAACGTCTACTTCAAAACGCCGAGTGACAGATTCAAATTTAAAGGCTTTTGCAGTATCTGCTAGCTCGCCTTCTAAATAAATGTCCAAATCTCTTTGACTAAATGGATTTGTAAAATGCAATTCAACTTCGTATTGGCCATTGGGCACATCAAAAGCATAGTCAATGGATACATCTTCTTCTGCATTTGATAAAGCGACGCGCTGCTCCTCTGCAATGGTCCAAGCATACTGTTGATCGATAACATATGGCTCAAGGTAATCTTGATTGACATAACCCCAGCTATAGTCAGTAGACTCGTTATACACACGGTCTGCTTGATCTTGCATTAAACCTAAACGAATGGGAGCTGGCGCTGCACACAATACATCAAATAGTACGTAATCGTGGTTCACGAGTGCCTCTATGGAATATAGATCACGGATTGTAAGCGTATTTTCTTCAGCTAGGTCTGTTGTGCTAGAAACAGTTTCATTGTCTGTACTGCCTGGCACACTGGTACATCCAGACGCAAAAAGAAAAACGCTGCTTGCCATAGCGAGAGCCAACCCTTTTTGCAGATGCTTCGAAAGCCTAGAATTTTGCTTTTTATCCTTCACCATGTATCCAAAACTCCTCCAAAGAACTTTTTATGAAAAGCTTTTCACAGTTAGGAATGATAGCATTAGGCCCTTTTCTGGTCAACATATTTTAAAAATAATTTTGAATTCTGCAGCTAAAAGGAAAGATGCACAAAGATCTCTTCGAAACTTTGTGCAATCAGATGGGTCAGTTGATAAAATTTATCACAGAAAATGAAATTTAACGTTTTGTACTACTTCTAACAACGATATTTAGGTATGAGAACGTTTTCACGTCACCTCTATTGTCGTCTGTACGGTACTCAAATTCGTCATAAATTGCCTTTGCATAGCGTTTGAAGTCATATGCGAGGCCTGTTAAGCTCGGATATGAGACTTCTGTTAAAAATGTACCGTCAAATCCGGTGAGCATCATCTCATTGGGTACGTCAACATTCATGGCATGGAGTTCTTGCATCGCACCGATGGCGATGATGTCATTCATACAAGAGATCGTATCGGGTAGATCAGGCGACTGATATAAAGTCTTCACACCCTTTTGTCCCCCATCGATACTAAAATCAGTTGGAATCAACCACTCATCACGAACTTCAATACCATTCTCGCGAGCAGCGTTCACATATAGTAAACGTCTGTTGTATTGAAAATCATCTGTATCTGATACTCCACCGATAACTGCCAATCGCTTTGTACCAATACGCTTCAAATATGCCATGAGGTCGTAGATACCTGGCTCGATATTGACATAGAGTTGTGAGATGCCATCAAAGCGTGGATGTTTGTTAAGGGCGATGATCGGGATGCGTTCATTAAAATCTAAGACCTCATCCACATACTTCTGATCACAGCCTGGGTTATCGACACGTCCTCCTGCTAGGACGAGAGCTGCAATGTTCAGTGCACTGTAATTTCTCATCAGGTCACTTTCATATTCAAATGAAGCATATGAGTTTCCTAGAAGAACTGTGTATCCATGTTGGCGTGCGATTCTTTCAAATTCATAGTAGATGGCAGAAAAATAAGGGTTCGTAATATCTGGCAGAACAAATCCAATAACTTTTGTGCTCTTACCAAGAAGTGCCCTTGCAAAGTCATTTGGCTTGTAATTGTACTTCGCCACAACTTCCTTGACTCGTGCCACCTTATCGCTAGATACATTCGTCGCACCGTTTAGTACACGGCTCACCGTTGATGGCGAAACTTTTGCTTCACGCGAAATATCTTTAATTGTAATCCCCGTTTTTTTCAACCCCTACCTCCATAGCATTCAAAAGCATTAACATGCTTGAAAACCTTTTCTTAATCATACCCCGAGACCTAAAGATACTTCAAGGTT
>CAYXVJ010000012.1:875-22261 GCA_964468675.1 uncultured Oscillospiraceae bacterium | reverse complement strand
CTTTAACAACTGAACTGCCAGCAGCAAGTGTCTTGTTGTTACGTTTGAAACCAAGAGGATAAACGAGTAGAACTATGCAGATCGTAGGACACCGAGGCGTAAAGGCCTTATGTAGTGAGAACACCATGCCATCTTTTCAGATGGCCTTGGACTATGGACTAGATGGTATTGAAGTGGATGTCTGGCGAACAATAGATGGGCATCTGGTTTTGATACACGATGAGACCGTAGATAGAACTACGAACGGGCACGGCAAAGTAACTTTGATGACTTTAGATGAACTGCGTATGCTCGATGCAGGAGGTTTAGGGACAGAAGGTTTTGTCCCTGTCCCTCTCCTGTCTGAGTTTTTGGCACTGATGTCAGGTAAAGGCTTACTTTGTAATATCGAGATGAAAGATAAAAGACTTGATGTATTAGACCAAACGGTAGCGTTAATACAAGAGTACGATGTCTTAGACAATCTTGTGATCACGTCTTTTCATCCAGAAGTCACGAAGCGAGCAGAAGACAAGCATGGTTTAAAGACGCAAGGATTCCCAAAGAACCTTTATGGCGATCGCTTTGTAGATGATGTGTATAGCCACATGCATGCCATCGGTATACCGATGGCGGATCTAACACCAGAGTCTGCTGCTTATCATAAGTCGCTTGGCCTTGAAGCATGGGCTTGGTGTCCAGATACGCATGAGGCTGTGGTACACGCTAAAGCATCTGGAGCTTCGTTGATTACGGTCAACGATCCGAGACCTGCAATAGAAATATTAAGATAGTATCGTTAGTTAATAGCTTTACAAAGATGAGGGGCAGTATCTAAAGTGATGCTGCCCCCCCTTTTTGGGATAAACTGATTATTCTGTCTGATCGTCAAGCGCTGCATCTGCTGCATTTTTCTTAACGGATTCGATGCCGTTCTTTGCTGATGCTAGGGCGGTATAGCCTTCGCTCACAGCAATAATCTGGCCGTTTGTGGCTTTGAGGCGGAAGCGGTATTCACCAGCTTTGTCCTCGTAGAGCTCAAACTTTGGGTGTTTTTCGACTGTGAAATTCTCTTTTGTCTGATCCTCTACGTTAGCAGGATCTGCATTGTTCCGTACGCTGTCGACGCCGATTAAGCAAGACTGCTTTGTTTCATAGACCTCGGATGTGGCGATGGTTTCGCTGTTACCAGCTTTGAGGTCGAACTTGAAGCCCGTATTAGTGCTTCTTACAACAAATTTTCCCATATGAAGCCTCCTCTTAGTCATATAGTTAGGTGGCTCCATTATGTCGCTAATGCTATTGATTGTCAATAAGAGAGGGTAACTATAAGTAATTGCGTATGCAATAACTTATACAATTACAAACGCAATAACTTACGTAATTGCTTGTGCAATAACCTACGTAATTGCCTTGATATGCAATGGCTTTAAAGTCTTACAGGCTTGTATCGTCAATATCGTTTTGTGTCTCTTCAGATTCTTTCTTCTTACGCTGCTCCTTAACGCATAAACGGACAGCTAGCAAAAAGAAAATCGTTGCTGTTGAAAAGTTCAAGACGATCACAGATGTTGGACCTTTATCATAAATGTAAGCCAGTGCAGCAAAGCCCCATCCAGCTGCTAAGAAAAAATGAAGTTTTAAGGATCTTTGAACATGAAAGTTCTCTTGTTTCCTCATACAAAGAAGGTATCCATTCCTGCTTCACTATAAATCTTTAGCTTCTTAATCCATTGAAATGTATATGTATCAATAGCTTACTGCTGCAGGATAGGACAAGTTCAATGCGACATAAAGGATAGTAAACTTAATATAGCAGTAATTGGCTTGCAGATAGAAACTTGAAGAATACTGAAGCGTTTAAGGCTTAAGTCATTCTCATTAAACAGTTTAGAATCAGTCTTTATTCTAGAGTTGTATGTTTAATCTCTTTTTAACTTGCACATGTGAGAATAGAGTTCGATAATTGGGGTAGTAAAGCTTGGAGGTTGAATGTGGATTTAAGACAGAAGAAATTGTTTTTAATGGACATGGACGGGACACTGTACCGAGGAAGTGAAGTGTTTCCTGTAGCAGCACCCTTTCTACAGTGGTTGAGGGAAACGGGACGAGACTATATTTTCTTAACGAATAATTCCTCTAAAAGCTATACGGCATATATCGAAAGCCTGGCTCGTATGGGGATAGACAGTGTGCCAGAGGACTATATGACGTCTGTCCAAGCCACCGCTCTATATCTTCTAGAGCACCATAAGGATAAGCATATTTATGTTCTTGGTACCAAATCATTTCTAGCTGAATTAAAAGAGGCAGGACTGGATGTAACAGATCAAAGGACAGACCGCGTTAACTGCCTCGTGATTGGCTTTGATACAGAGCTACACTTCGGCAAGTTAGAAGATGCTTGTATATTACTCAATCAAGATATTCCTTATATTGCGACGAATCCAGATTGGGTTTGTCCGACAAGCTACGGTTATGTACCGGATTGTGGTTGCCTGATGCATAACCTTGAAATCGCAACAGGTAAGATGCCTATCGTCATTGGTAAGCCTGAACCAACCATGGTTGAACTATCCATGGAGAAGAAAGGTGTATCCAAAGAAGAGACGATCGTCATTGGCGATCGGATCTACACGGATGTATTAAGCGGGCTTCGAGCAGGGGTCACCACCGCTTTGGTTTTAAGTGGTGAGAGTACATTAGATACATTAGAGGCATCAAGTGATAAGCCGGATCTTGTTTTTGATGACTTAGCAGCACTATGGGCAACAATTAAATAAAGATTAGATAGATTGGGAAGGTAGATCAGATGAAAGAACTAAAAGCAGCAGATTTTACAGTGGAACAAGCCTTAGGTGAGGTGTACACCTGCAGTTGTGGACGGGTGCATCAAACCAATCTTAGAGATTACATCTTAGAAATAGATGCAATCTCTAAGATTGTAGACCTTGTTCGCAAGTACGAGAAAAAGCATGTGTTTATGGTGGCAGATGTAAACACCATGAAGGTTGCAGGTGATTTGATTCGCAATCAATTTGAGCAAACAGATGATCTAAGACTTGAGACCTTTGTCTTTGACGATGAAGAATTGGTACCAGATGATGATGCGCTAGCTGCACTTCGCAAAGCAGGTGAAGAGGCTAGTGCTGCAGACTTATGGCTTGCTGTTGGATCAGGTACCTTAAATGACTTAGCAAGATTTGTTAGTTTTGAGCGTAACGTGCCGTATATGGTCTTTGCCACTGCTCCTTCAATGGATGGATATGCATCAGGTGTATCACCTCTAATATTGAATCGGATGAAACAAACCTTTAATGCACAAAGCCCACTTGCAATCTTAGCTGATCCTGAGATTTTAGCTCAAGCTCCAGCAGCCATGCTGCAAGCAGGAGCTGGAGATGTACTTGGTAAGTACACATCTATTTTAGATTGGAAGCTATCTACACTCTTATTCGATGAATACTACTGCCCTGAGATTGTAGCGATGGTAGAGCGTAGCCGTGAACTTGTCGCTACGAATGTTGATGCAATTAGGGAGAGACGACCTGAGGCAGTTAAGTTACTGTTCAATGCTTTAATTGAAGTCGGTATTGCTATGGACTATAGCGGTAATTCAAGACCTGCTAGTGGAGCTGAGCATCACTTGGCTCACTTCTGGGAGATGCAGTTCTTGTTCGCCAATAGAAAGCCGATATTGCATGGCTTAAAGGTTGGCGTCTCATTGCCATATATTTTAAGGGCTTATGAGGTGTTAGCAAATTTAGATCGTGACTTCACAGGCACAGACATGGATATAGATTTGTGGCGTGAAGAGACCAAAAAAGCTTATGGTCCTGCAGCAGCTGAGGTAATAAAGCTTAGTGAGGAAGAGGGTTTACAATCTGTAGAGGCTCGTAAACATCGCTTAAAACAAATTGAAGCGAAGTGGGATGGTGTAATAAAGCTTGCTAAGTCTGCTCCAAAAGCAGATGAGATCGACAATCTATACGATCGCTTGAGCTTTCCAAAGTCTCCAGGTGAATTGGGTGTAGATGGTGATTTAATTGACCTTGCCTTACACCATGCAAAAGATCTAAGAGCACGTTATACAGTGCTTCGTTTGTTTGAGGATTTAGGTTTGTTGGATGCTTTAGTACCACAGATTAAAGGGGAGTAGATATGGGGATAGCCTTACATCAGCTCTTTCAAGATAAAATGATCGTGCAACGAGATAAAGCATTTATTCTTAAAGGTACAGCGAAGCCGCATACAACGCTCAATATTCGGTTTAGAGAAATTGAAACTGAAATAACGGTTGGAATTGATAGTCACTTTGAAGCAAACTTAGGGGTGCACGCTGCTGGTGGCCCGTATAGCTTGGAAGTCTATAACGAAGAGGAAGCGTTAACATTACAAGACATCTATCTAGGTGACGTCTTTATTCTGGCAGGACAATCGAATATGGAACTGCCACTGGGTCGTTGCTTAGATCAGATGGGTGAGCGCTTTTTAGATTTCGAAGATACACTCATTCGCGAAATAAAGCCGCCTATGCTTCCTGTTTTTGATAAGGCAGCCAAAGACTATGAAGCAGGTAGCAATTGGCATGAAGCCTTAGATCGAAATAAGTATGAGATGAGTGCTTTGGGCTTAAGCTTTGCTAGGCAATACCGTAGTAAGGTAGATGTTGCAGTAGGCCTCATTAACATCGCTGTTGGTGGATCACCTATTGAAGCATGGATGGACGTAAAAGACTTAGCAGATGAGCCTATATGGCAAGAGATCTTTGAGCAATTCAAGGAGCAAGGATATAGAGATAGGCTAATCTTAGAGGAAAGTACGCGCAGTAGTGCTTGGTATGAGCGCTTAGATATGTCGCCAAAAGGCTTGTGGGAAGACTTTAGCTTTCCTCAGATGTTTTTTGATTTACGATATGAAGAGCATGCAGGAACCGTGTGGCTAAAAAGAAGCTTTGATTTAAATGAAGAAGAATTAAAGACTTTTGATGGACAACAGCTGTTCTTAGGTAGCATGGTCGATAGCGATATTGTCTTTTTAAATGGTGAGAAGGTTGGCGAGACAGGCTATCGATATCCGCCGAGACGCTATCCATTGCCTCAAGGTTTATTGAAGATTGGTTCAAATGAGATCTTGATTCGTTTGACCGTATTTCGAGGACGAGGTGGCATTGTTGAAGGTCGTTTTTATGGCCTGAAGGCAGGAGATAAGCGTTTTGATTTGTCTGGCAATTGGCAGATATCCGAGGGTGTTAGGCTTGAACCATTAGCTGAAGAGACTTTCTTGAGTCGTGTTCCAGGAAGCTTATACCAGGGGCTTTGGACGCCGCTAGAAGGTGTATCAGCAACTGCTGTACTGTGGTACCAAGGAGAAGGTAACGATGGTAGGCCGGATACGTATGAGATGCGCTTTAGAACATTTGTGGAATCAATTACGGATCTGCCTTTTGTCTTTGTCCAGTTAAGTGCATATGAAGATCCTACGCGCCTTATTGAACAAGAGGCGTGGGCAGTGATTCGTGAAGCGCAAAGAAGGGTTGCCAAGACCACTGGAGCTGGCATGGTTGTCAGTGTCGATTGTGGGGAACTACATGACCTACATCCTCAAGACAAGTGGACCTTGGGTGTAAGGATGGATCTTCAAGTGCGCCATCTCTTGGGTCTTTTAGACGAGGGTGAATGTGCTTTTGGGCCGGATCTTTTAAGCATTGAAGTGGTAGAAGGACAGACTATAGTCTCCTTTTCGAATGTGGACGAGCTAATCGTGCAAGGCAAGTTAGAAGATGCTTTGATGGTCTTAGACGAAGCTGGTGCTTGGCAGAAGGTAGAAGATGTGACAGTAAAGGGCAATACGCTATTGATTAGAGGTGTATGGCAAGGGGTTCGTTATAATTTCGAGCCTGCACCTATTGATACTCAATTGTATAACGAAGCAAGGCTTCCAGCATCGCCATTTGAATACTTGTCCTTGTAGGCAAGGTCTACTAAGGTTTCATAAAGAAAATTAATAAAATGCTATGATTGTAGCTAGAGCACCTGTTTTGGGAACAGGGGGTCTAGCTACATGCCTGTTTGCAGACAAACATGAATAAGGTTTGCGTGTATAATATACATGAAAGAACGTTTACTGTTGATGGAGGTTACTATGATCGAGCAACTGGATGGTATGCATGAAACAGTACGGTTCGATAACGATGGCAGTATCCGTATTTACCATAATGTCGAAAGAGAGGGGTATCCGCTTCACTGGCACAGCGCTTGTGAGGTTATTATGCCACTTCGAGAAGGGTATACGGTCATTTGTCAGAACAACCGTATCGATATGAAGCAAGGTGATATTCTTTGGATTGGAGGAGGTGTATTGCATGAAATACTAGAACCCGATAACGATGGGGAGCGCCTTTTGATCCAATATGACTCACGTGTATTAAATGAGTTTCCAGAGTTCTCAGCGATAACTCCAATGTCGGCCCCTGCCATATTTGTAGAGAAACACTTGATGCCTAAGATGCATGAAGAGCTACAAGATGTTCTATTACGTGTTTTGCGAACAGAGGTTGCACGTGGCTATTTTAAGAACGTCTCCATTTATGCCGATATGATGAAGTTTAACGTGGTCTTATTCAGTGAGTTATTAGATAACCAGGCAGCCCAGTCAAAGCTCGTCATCGCCAATGAGTCTGGTGAACACAGCAAGTGGGATGCCAACCACATGAGCATTATCTATGGAAGTTGTAACTATATCAGAGCGAACTGCCATGAACCTTTAAGCTTGGATCAGGTAGCGGACCATACTGGCTTTAGTAAGTATTACTTCTCAAGACTGTTTAGAACCTATACTCAGATGAGTTTTACAGAGTATTTAAACCGTTGTCGCATCAGTGAAGCAGAAAAACTCTTAGCTGATCCACATAAGACCGTGACTGAGGTCGCCATGGATTGTGGTTTTAATAGCATTTCAACCTTTAACCGAGTGTTTAAATTAGCCAATCAATGTACGCCGGCAGAGTATCAAAAGCTTGCCCATCGTGTGAATGCAGGTGGAAAACCACATGGTGTTCAAAAACACATCGACGAGTTCATCAGAAATAACTAAAAGCAATTTCTGCTTCGAAATTAACAAGATCTTAAGAGTCAAAGCCAAGAGTACTTGCTAAAGTAAGTGTATCTTGGCTCTTTTATTGAGCCGTTAAGTTTTGTTTTGAGAGGTGGATTGCATGGTTGAACATAAAGCTGCGTATAATTTGGATTCGAGGGAACGAGAAGATGCATTAAGAGCTAAAGCCAAAGCTTTAGTAGCACAGATGACGCTTGAGGAGAAAGTATCGCAGACCGTGAATCATGCGGCAGCTATTCCGCGTTTGGATATGCCGTCTTACGACTGGTGGAACGAAGCCTTACATGGCGTCGCAAGAGCAGGTGTAGCAACGGTGTTCCCACAAGCCATTACCCTTGCAGCTTCTTTTGATACGGAGCTCCTGGGCCAAATTGCAGATGTCATTGCAGAAGAGGCACGTGCTAAATTTAATGTCCAGCAAGAATTTGGTGATACAGATATTTATAAGGGCCTGACTTTCTGGTCGCCTAATATCAATATTTTTCGTGACCCTCGTTGGGGTAGAGGTCATGAGACCTACGGTGAGGATCCTTACTTAACAGCAAGACTAGCTGTATCTTTTATCAAGCACTTACAAGGAAACGGTGCACCTGTTTTAAAGGCGCTTGCTTGTGCGAAGCATTTTGCTGTACATAGCGGTCCTGAAGCTAAAAGGCATTCATTTGATGCCAAAGCAACGTTAAAAGATATGGCTGAGACCTATCTGCCAGCATTTGAAGTAGCCGTTAAAGAAGCAGGCGTTGAAGCAGTTATGAGTGCATATAACCGCACGAATGGCGAACCTTGTGCAGGCAGTAAAACCTTGCTTTTAGATATCTTACGCGATGCATGGGGCTTTGAAGGCCATACGGTTTCAGACTGTTGGGCGATTAAAGACTTGCACGAATACCATAGGGTGACGAATTCCGCCATGGAGTCTGTCGCCATGGCTATGAATAACGGTACCGATTTAAACTGTGGTAACTTGTATCACTTATTAGGTGAAGCAGTTAAGACGGGTATGGTCACAGAAGAGCGTTTAGATGAAGCGGTTATTACCTTAATGACGTCGCGCATGAAGCTAGGTCTATTAGGTGCTGTAGAGGAAGATCCATACAAGGATATTCCGTATACAGTTGTTGACTCTAAAGAGCATCAAGAATTAAATAAAAAGGCTGCTCGTGAGACCATTGTCCTCTTGAAAAATGAAGGCATCTTGCCCTTGGACTTGAAAGATGGCATGACCATTGGTGTAGTAGGACCTAATGCGAACAGCAGAGCTGCATTAGTCGGTAACTACGAAGGTACAGCATCTCGTTACTACACCGTTCTTGAAGGTATACAAGATCTAGTAAGCCCTGGTGTACGTGTCTTAACGAGTGAAGGTTGTCACTTATACAAGAAAGGCCTTAGTGGTCTTAGCGAAGGATCGGACCGCTTGTCTGAAGCCTATGCAGTGGCTAAGGAAAGTGATGTATTAGTCGCTGTGCTTGGTTTAGATGCAAGCATTGAAGGTGAAGAAGGCGATGCCTCAAATGAATTTGGTAGTGGCGATAAGGATCACTTGGATCTGCCAGGTGAGCAACGCCGTGTACTAGAGATCTTAAAGGAGAGCGGTAAACCTGTTATTTTAGTGCTCTTAAGCGGTAGTGCCCTAGCTGTACCAGAAGAAGACAAGTCTGCTGCTGTCCCCGCCATTATCTGGGGTGGATATCCAGGAAGTTATGGTGGTAAGGCGATTGCAGAAATCTTATTAGGCCATGTCTCACCTACTGCTAAGCTTCCTGTAACCTTCTATGAAACGAGTGAAGAGTTACCAGACTTTGAAGACTACAGCATGGAGAACAGAACGTGTCGCTACATGACAAAGGATGCACTCTATCCATTTGGTTTTGGGTTGACTTATACAAGCTTTGAGATGGATGCCAAGATTGATGACTTACGTGTGCCTGCAGAGGATGAGTCTTTAGACATCAAGGTTCGCGTGAAGAACGCAGGTGAGATGGATGCAGCAGAGACGGTACAAGTTTATGTGAAGGCTTGGATGGATGGCGTGCCACAGCATCAATTGAAGGCGTTTAAGAAAGTTCATCTTGCTGCAGGCAAGGAAGAAGTGGTCAGCTTGACACTCGATAGAACTGCGTTCGAAGTCTTTAATGAAGCAGGAGACGCTTATATTCCTAATGTTCGTTTCACAGTGTATGTGGGCGGATCTGGACCGGATAAGCGAAGTTATGACTTACTAGGAAAGATGCCTCAAGTATTTGAGATAAAATAAGCTAAAGATTTAAATAAAAGAAAGCACCTGATGTTAACATCTACTTTTAACGTCGGGTGCTTTTTGCATGTTATAATTGGGGCACGTTGAATGCATCAAGTTAAAGGAGTTTTACAATGACTAAGTTAAGATTGAACTATCCCCTGATAGGCATTCGTCCGACGATCGATGGTCGTCAAGGAGGGGTTCGTGAATCCCTTGAAGAGAAAACCATGAACATGGCAAAAGCAGCAAAGGATTTGATTGAATCAAATCTAAGGTATGCTGATGGAACGCCTGTTCGTTGTGTCATCGCAGATCGTACCATAGGCGGTCGTGGTGATGCAGGGCTTGTGACTGAGCAGTTTACAGGTTTGAATGTAGTCGCCACTTTAGCAGTAACACCTAGCTGGTGCTATGGTACTGAAGTAGTCGATTTAGATCCAACAACAATTAAAGCGGTATGGGGCTTTAATGGTACAGAACGTCCAGGTGCTGTCTTCCTAGCTGCTGCAATGTCTGGATTTGCTCAAAGAGGCTTACCAGCATTCTCGATTTATGGTCAGGAAGTTCAAGACTTAGACGATAACTCGATACCAGAGGATGTGGCAAATAAGCTTTTGAGATGGGCTAAAGGCGCTTACGCAATCGGTCAGATGAAGGGTAAATCCTATGTTGCCATCGGTGGCTCATGTATGGGTATTGCAGGTTCGCAAATTGATCCGGTCTTCATGCACAAATACTTTGGGCTTAGCACAGAGTTTGTCGATATGACTGAAGTCCTAAGGAGAATGACACTTGAGATTTACGACAAAGATGAAGTAGCTAAAGCACGAAAGTGGATTGAAGAGCATTGTCCTGAAGGATTAGACATTAATGCGGGTAAGGACTTACCAGAGGTCATTACAAAGTCTAAGGTTGTTCCAGCTGATGAAGACTGGGATTTCATTGCTAAGCAAGCTGTAATATTGAGAGACATTTTATTCGGTAATGAGAAACTAGCTGATATTGGTTGGTTAGAAGAAGCACGTGGCAGAAATGCAATTGCCGGCGGTTTCCAAGGTCAACGTCAATGGACAGACTGGCTACCAAACTGTGACTTCGAAGAAGCCATTATGGCATCTACCTTCGATTGGAACGGTGCTAGACCACCAACAGCATTCGCTACAGAAAACGATGCTCTAAATGGACTATCGATGCTTTTAGGTACACTCTTGACCAATACAGCACCGATATTCTCAGACGTACGTACGTATTGGAGCCCTGATGCAGTCAAGCGCGTCAGTGGGCACGAACTTGAAGGTCGTGCAGCTAACGGCATGATTCATCTCATTAACTCAGGTGCAACTTGCCTAGACGCTACAGGTGCCGTCAAAGATGCTGATGGCAATGGCGTCATGAAGGAATTCTGGAACATGACCGAAGAAGACATCAAGGCTTGCCTAGATGCAACTGACTGGTGTCGTGGTAACTACGAGTACTTTAGAGGTGGCGGTTATTCTTCACACTTTAAGACATCAGCTGAAATGCCAGTGACGATGCTTAGGATTAACCTTGTTGAAGGCTTAGGCCCATCACTACAGTTTGTAGAAGGTTACACCGTTGATGTAAAAGATGAAATTCACCAGGCACTCGATCGTCGTACAGATCCTACTTGGCCTACCACATGGTTTGTACCGAATACAGGTGAGGCAGGCTGTGAGACCGTTTACGATGTCATGAGCCGTTGGGGTTCAAACCACGGTGCCATTATGTATGGTCACATTGGCGATGACCTGATTACATTAGCATCTATGCTGCGTATCCCTGTTGCCATGCATAACGTGGAGAAGGAACGTATCTTTAGACCACATGTGTTCTCTGCCTTTGGAACCAAGGATTTAGAATCTGCTGATTTCAGAGCTTGTGCAACATATGGACCACTATATAAGGCGTAGTTTAAATCATTTGATGTTGGATCCGGGTAATGTTCTTGCCCGGATCTATTTTTAAGAAGGAAGTTGGTGGACAGATGAGTGATGTCATTCGTAAAGAGTTGATTCACTACGGGAATCAGTTGATACAAGAAGGATTCACGAAGGGGACTGGTGGCAACTTAAGTTTCTTCGATCGAGAGAACGGCTTGGTCTATATTACGCCTAGCGGTATAGAATTTGAGCGTATCTTGCCAGAAGACATTGTGGTCTTAGACCTTGAAGGTAATATTGTGTCTGGGCATAGAAAACCGTCTAGTGAATGGGCGATGCACTTGATTTTCTATCAGAACAGAGAAGATATCAATGCGGTGATTCATGCACATACAACCTATAGTACGGTCTTTGCTTGCTTGAATGAAGATCTGCCTGCAAGTCACTATATGCTCGCGGTAGCAGGTCCAAACGTACGTTGTGCGAAGTATGCAAGTTTTGGTACACCAGAACTTGCCAAGAATGCTCTAGAAGCGATGGACGATAGACGAGCAGTCTTACTGGCAAACCACGGGATATTGACGGGAGAGACTACGCTAAAGCGTGCGTTTAACGTCATTGATGAAGTGGAGTATTGTGCCAAGATTCATATACTGGCAAGATCAATTGGGAATCCCGTACTTATTACAGACGCAGAAATGGCCCATATGTCTGAAGAGTTTAAGACTTATGGACAACCGATTGAAGATTGAAGATGCTATCTTCAATTGCCTTAAGTAGAGCAACATGCTAAAATTCACGAGGTGCTGGGAACGTGTTTGTTCCCAGATCTGCCCCGGTGGCCTAATGGATAAGGCAACAGTTTCCGGAGCTGTTGATGCGGGTTCGATTCCTGCCCGGGGCACCATAAATCTCAGCCGTTGATGCAGTTTGCGTTGGCGGTTGTTTTGTTTTTAAGCCGATACATAGAAGTTTAGATTAGAGTAGAAATCTGTGCTCCACTCTGTCTAGCGGTTAAAGCAATTGCTATACTATGAATAGATACAAAATGAATGGAGCATATATAAGAATGATTGAACTAGTCATTTTACTGTTTATTGGAAGTCTGTTTCTCTATCTTGGATGGCGTATCTGGAAGAGAGAGCAGATCACATTGATCCACTCTTATCACTATAAAAGAGTTTCAAAAGAGAATGAATCAGCTTATACAGCGAAGATGGGCAAGGCTTGTATAGTGATGGGTATTGGTTTGCTTCTAACAGCTGGTATAAATTTTATTAGCGATACATCTTATGGCTGGCTTGTCTTTGGTATCAGTTTTCTCTTGGGTATTGCAGCTTTTTTACATGCTCAATATAAATATAATGGTGGTGTATTCTGAGTGATGTATAGTATATTTTTGAATGTGAAGATAGATCTTCTTAGTGACTGTATAATGGGTGTATGAATTATGTTGTTTTAGTAATTGAACTAGAGTTTTATTTGCCATATGCGCACTCTCTTAAGGAGAAGCGTGGGCAACGCTTGCGCTTGACTGAGCGCTTGCGTCAGCAATATAAACTGTCTATTGCTGAAGTGGGCAGTCAAGAGGAATGGCAGCGTTTAGAACTGGCACTTGCCTATGTAGCGATTCGTGAACATACAGCACTAGAGATGCGTGAGAAGATCCACGAAAGTGTCTTGGACTTGTTAGAAGATGGGGCAGAGTTACTGCGCTTTGAATCGGAGATTGTTTAGTATGCACTTACCTCATATTGGTATTGATATTAGTGAAGAGGACAAACTGCGTTTTGAAGCTTGCTGCATGGCATACCAAGAAGAGATGCAAGAGCGAATTGGTATTGGCACTTTAGCTGAGAAGCAACTGCATGCCATCTTAAAAGATTTTATTGAACCGGATAGATCACTCCACGAACAAGCAAGTGAAGGCTTTATTGTTGATGTCTTAAATGAAGATGGCATTACTGAGATACAGACTGCAGGATTTAATCGTTTAAGACGCAAGATTGATGCATTTGTCCCAGAATCTAAGCTTCGTATTGTCTACCCCATACCCGCTAAGAAAACCTTGTCTTGGTTTGATCCAGAAACCGGTGAAGAGAAAAGTAGACGTCTATCGCCAAAGCGTGGTACAAGACGAGATGTCTTATTTGAACTGTATAAGATACGCCCATGGTTGATGGAAAAAGGCTTAGAACTATGGCTTTACTTCATAGATTTAGAAGAACATAGGCTTTTAGATGGTTGGGATAAAAGGCAAAAGAGAGGTTCGACTAGAGTCGATCGCTTACCTACTAGATTAGATCGTATTGAAGTATTTAGATCGCCAGAAGATTACTTGGCTTTTGTACCTGAAGGGCTAGATGGCAGGTTTACCAGAAAAGAGTTTGAACGATTAGGCAAATATAGCCCAAGGCAATCTCAAACTGTATTGAGAATTTTAAGAGACTTCGGTTTGGTAGAAGTTGTTGCTAAAGAGGGTCGTGCTTTTGTACATGAACTAGTCCGTAATATAGACTAGAGACTAAACGCATACTTTAAAACATGGTAAAATAACAGCAGTTAGAAAACGTTTTCTGTACATTGCGTTAGGAGGATTAGATGCAGCCAGATTTGAATGTGAATGGTACGCGTGACGAGACAAATGTGCTCAGTCAAGAGACAGGTGCATCACCATTAGGTGAATACTACATCCATCCCGGTATGCCTGAGGTGCTGCGCGAAGCGGCAGCTGAAGGTTTGGTACTCTTGAAGAACGAAGGGGCTTTACCGCTTGATCCAGATAAGACATTGTCTGTGTTTGGACGCTGTCAATTGGATTATTTTTATGTCGGCTATGGTAGTGGTGGAGATGTGAATCCTCCTTACACAGTCAACCTCATTGATGGATTTATGGCGAACGGTAAGATTCGCCTAAATGAATCCTTGTTAGACATTTATAGAGCATGGACTGCTGATACTAAGAATCGACCAGATGAAGGCTACTGGGGCAATTGGCCTATGAACTACGATGAGATGCCACTAGATGAATCGATTGTAGAGGCGTCGTCTAAGGAAAGCGATGCTGCCCTCATTGTCATTGGCAGAGCAGCTGGTGAAGACCGCGAGAGTGTACTAGAGCCTGGAAGTTATTATCTAACAGACGACGAAAAGAAGATGCTTGATTTAGTCACAAGATTCTTTGATGAAGTGACTGTGGTCCTAGACTGCGGCAACATCATGGACTTAGCTTGGGTAGAAGAGTATGGAGATAAGATCAAAGCGCTTGTCTATGCTTGGCAAGGTGGTATGGAGTCTGGTAACGCCTTAGTTGATGTCTTAACAGGTGACAAAAACTTTAGTGGCCATTTAGCCGATACCATTGCAAGACACTATGAAGACTATCCAAGTAGTAGATCCTTTGGGGATCGGATCTTTAATAACTATGAAGAAGATATTTATGTAGGTTATCGATATTTCCAGACCTTCCAACCCGGAAAGGTATTGTACCCATTTGGTTTTGGCATGTCTTATACAAACTTTAAGCTCTCACTTGAGGCATTTGAACGTGCAGAAGGACTTTGTCGCTTCCAGGTGAAGGTGACAAATACTGGTGATCTTGCTGGTAAAACTGTTCCTCAGCTGTATGTATCTGCTCCACAAGGAAGGCTTGGTAAAGCAGATCGCTCGCTCGTAGCCTTTGCTAAGACAGATGAACTAGAAGCAGGGAAAAGCCAGATATTCACCTTTGAAGTAACAGACTATCAGATGGCGTCTTACGACGATGTGGGTAAGGCAGATAACAAGTCTTCTTATATTTTAGAAGCAGGTTTATATCGTTTCTTCTTAGGGTTCGATGTAGCGTCTGCTGTGCCAGCTGCCTCCTTTGCTTTGTCTGACACCTTGGTGATTAAACGCTTAGAAGCTGTAATGCCTCTGCAAGAAGGCTTTGGTCGTATGGTACCAGGTGAGAAGCGGGAAGATGTATATGAGTTGAATTGGGAGTCACTACCTAGTGGTGAAGTAAACTTGCGTGAACGTATCTTGAGGAATTTACCAGGAGCAATTGAGGTGGATGTGCCAGCAGAAGCTATTCACTTCTCAGACGTACAAGCAGATATAAGTAAGCTAGATACCTTCATTGCACAACTTGGTTTAGAGGAATTAGAAGCCTTAACCCGTGGTCAAGGTGGTATGAATAGCCCTGATGGAACACCAGGTAATGCCGGTGCATACGGTGGCATTATCCCAGCCCTAAAAGAGCGTGGTATTCCTGTCGTAATTACCACAGATGGACCTGCAGGAATCAGGCTACAACGATATAACTCACTATTACCATGTGGAACAGCACTCGCTTGTTCTTGGAACATTGCTCTAGTTAAGAAGGTACACATTAAGCTTGGTGAAGAGATGAAACACTTTGGTAGTGATGTGTTACTTAGCCCCGGCATGAACATTCACAGGAATCCGTTGTGTGGAAGAAACTTTGAGTATTTTAGTGAGGATCCGCACTTAACCGCTGAGATGGCTATTGCTGTGACTACAGGCGTGCAAAGTCAAGGTGTATCTGTTTGTCCCAAACATTTTGCTTTGAATAACCAGGAGACGAACCGTAACTTTAACGATTCGCGTGTATCTGAGCGTGCTGCAAGAGAGATTTACCTAAAACCATTCGAGCGCTTAGTGCTTGAAGCAAAACCAGGACACTTGATGACGTCTTATAACAAGATCAATGGTGTCTGGGCTCATTACAACTATGACTTGGCAACCACGATCCTCCGCTCTGAGTGGGGCTTTGAGGGCGTAATATTGACGGACTGGTGGATGCGTAAGGATCAAAGTCCTGAGTTCCCTAAGATTAAAGACAATGCATATAGGGTTCGTGCCCAAGTGGATGTCTTGATGCCAGGTGGTATTGAATTTATGGAGACGTGGTACCAGTCAGATGGATCGCTTTTGGAATCGTTAGATAAGGAAGATGGTATTACTAGAGCTGAGATTGAACGCATTGCTAGAACAGTATTAAAATCCATTGTGAACTGGGGCATCAAGTAGATATTGTGAATTAAGGGGTGTAATCACTAAAGATATAAAAACATTACATAAGAGATTTTAAATATCTTAAAAGGAGCCGAGCATTTGGAAACAATTGCTCGGTTTTTTTATGCTTGACACATCAAAAAAGAATTCGCAAAAAGAATAAATAAAGTGAAATATGCCAATTCGTTGAATATGCCGTTTGTTATGCATCAAAGTGAATATGATATCAGAAGTAATGTCAAAGCAATTAATTCTTATCTAATTATCGTCGAAATATAGTGGAGCCAATTTAATGATCTGATTATAGTTATTTTAAAGTCGGATTTTACACGGATGTTTAGAGTGAAAAGGTTTAACAGTACGAATTGGATGTCCATACAGATCTTAAGATAGTTATTGATAACGGTAACTATTAAGGTTAGTTTTATGATTAAAAGTTGAATTTTAGCGGTGAATAATGAATATTGAACAATTTGACAATTTCAAAATTTGGGTTATCCTAGCATCATAGACAGTTTAAGGTAGCTCGTTATAGACGAATTTATATCTGCGTAAGTGAGCTGCAGCGTTTTATCGTAAGCAATAGATGTGTTTTGACTGCAATCTACGGCAATGGTAAAGCGAACAAAGATGTATACGAAATTCCCTTTTCGTATCTGCTTGCTGTATAGCTTAAAGGAGAGAGCAGATGAGAACAGTTATTAATATCTTATCAGGTGTGATGTTGTTCTTTGTTGTGATCTTAGCCGCAACGCTTGTGGGGGTTCGCTTGTTTGGTTATACCCCTTACACCGTACTATCGTCCTCTATGGAGCCTAAGTTCCCTGTAGGATCGCTTATTTATGTCCAAGCTGTAGAACCTGATTCGATTATGGTAGGTGACCCCATAACATTTGTTTTAAACGAAGATTTACTTATTGCAACGCACCGTGTTGTAGAGGTAGATAAAGAGCAATCTCATTTCATTACCAAGGGTGATGCGAATGAGTCTATCGATGGCTCACCTGTACATTTTAAAAATGTGTTAGGTCGTGTCAGTTTCTCAATTCCTTATCTTGGCTATATCGCACACTACATCGGTACTGAGCAAGGCCGATATATCGCGATTGCATTTGTACTATTACTCCTACTGTTACTCATCTTGCCAGAGCTTTTTAGCGCGAATAAGAAGCAAGGCGAAGTAGAAGTGACAGATAAAGAAGAACATTCGATGGTTAAGAAATAAGTGCTAACCAGTCGAATTTAGCCTGGCGGTAGCCTTGATGCTTTTAAAGACTACCAGCAAAGCCACTGCTAGCAAGTGTTGCTAACAGTTCAAAACCTTAAGTCAAGGAGAGTATTATGAAGAAGAGAAGAATTTTAACAATCGCGCTAACTAGCGTATTGGCACTCGGCCTTATTGTTGCAGGCACATTGGCATATCTAACGGCAACTGTAGAACCAATTACAAATACCTTTACGATTGGTGATATTGTAATTGAATTAGATGAAGATTTGTTTGTTCCGAATGAAGCCAAGTTGTATCCAGGTGCAGTAATACCCAAGGATCCTTTCGTCACAGTTAAAGGTGAGAGTGAAGACAGTTATGTCTACATGCTGTTAGATAATCTTTTGAATTTCGAGTTTGGCGATGATTATGAGGATGCAATTACACTGAATATTGACACTGAAAACTGGGTGCTTGTAGCCACTGATGGAACTAAGACTCTATATCGCTACCATGAATCTGTTCCTTATGATGAAGATGACCAGAAATTACCAGATTTATTCACTAGAGTAACCGTTCATGAAGATTTGACATCCGATGATATGGATGACTTCCCGGCCTTAAGAATCATTCTAAATGCATTTGCCCACCAGTCAGCAACGCTTGACGATTATACTGTAGCGGATACTGCAGCCATTGCTCACTTTGGACTTGCAACAACAGAACCATAACCACCCACCCTTCTTATTTCTGGATACGGGATCAAGTCCGCCTTTTTTTTAGACTTGAACCGTATCCGGAAAAAACAGCAGGAGCATAAGCTTGAGGTCGCGATCAAGTGGATTGTTCTAAGAAAATACAGAGGTAATGTATGAAACGAAGAATAATGATCATTGCTACGATGGCAATCTTAGTATCACTAATAAGTTTAGGTACACTTGCGTACTTCACAGATAGTGATGAAGCTACAAACGTTATGACGGCAGGAAATGTCCAAATCGACTTACACGATGAAGATGGTGCGGGAAATGACTTCCCTGCAGCAGGTGTAGACGGGGTTATGCCCGGAGATGAAGTCCCTAAAGTAGTTTACGTAGAAAACACCGGTGATAACGCTGCTTTTATTAGAGTGAAACTAGATAAGAAAATAGTAGTAGATGGCACTGAAGTGGATTGGGATGACGAGCTCATAGAGTTAGACATCAATACAAATGATTGGGAATTGATTGGAGACTATTACTACTACAAGCATGCATTGGAAGCAGGAGATACAACATCAGATTTATTTACAACAGTTACATACAGCACCGATTTGGATAATGACTTCCAAGGAGCAGTTGTGACTATTGATGTGAGTGCCCAAGCTGTTCAAGTAGCAAACAATGGTACGTACAGTACTGCTACCGGCTGGCCTGAGTAGACATGAATCTTGACTAGATGAAAGGAGGTGTCTAAATGAGAAAACGTAGAAATAAATACATTGGCATAGTACTGGCTTTGACCTTAATGGTGCAAGGTGTAGTGATGCCTGTATCTGCAGAAGTGACACCGCAAGAATCTGTTGGTCAAGAGGTTGGCGCGTTAGAGGCGATGGCCTCGGAGCCAGTCGATGCAAATGAAGATGTACTAGAAAGTCTAGTGGTCGAAGAGCTAGAAGATGAATTCAATATAGAACTAGAAGAAGCTAGTTCTGTAGAAGTAAGCACTGTTGAAGAAGACGTTGAGTCTAAAGATGCTCTTGAAAGCAATATAGAAGAACAAGAGATGTCAAAAGAAGAGGAAACAGATCTTCTTCCAACACCGTCTATAGAAGAATCAACTGTTGCGACAGACGATGAGTCTTTAACTGAGAAAACGGAAGAAGCACTTCATGTAGAAACTGAGCTTGATGCATCTGAAATCGAGACTGTAGAGTCCTTAGAGACTGTAGAGTCCTTAGAACCTGTTGAAGATACTTTGCCTGAACCAGAAGTTGAAGTTAGTGAGACGGATGCAGAAGCCCCGTCAACTGTTGATGAGGCTGATGTTGAAGAAGAGCTAGATGAAGATCAGGAGAGTCTACCGATATTAGGGCCGATGTTTGTGGGTATGAAGCTAGGTTTACCAACTGTCATGAATACAAGTATTGATGATCCTGGTATAGTGCTAAACAAAACCGCTAAGTACGATGAAGAGACAAGATCAGTTGATTTCGAATTTGAGATGTATTCAACGGGTGAAGTCATTCACTCAGAAGTTGCAGTCCCGACAGATATCGTCTTGGTCTTGGATCAGTCCGGCAGCATGAACGAAAAAGATTTCCCAGATAGCTATTCGTTCAGTAGAGTAAATGAGCGTAATGGCTCGTTGTGGAATCGTAGGCATAATTCAAATAACAATAATCACAACCGGAATACGTTGTATCACAGAGTCGGCGATGAGTATTTTCCTGTGTATATTAGTAGAGATAGAAATAGTTGGTTTGATCCATACACTTATACGTACACATATGGGGACGGTAATGGCACTTATGTATCGATTGGTACGTCCGAAGGTGATAATGCGGATCCGCCCAATCAAGCTTATTTTTATACTATATCAGTTACATATATTCGACGTTACCAAGCGTTGCAACGCGCGGTCAATGCATTCATAGATACCGTCAAGGATTTGGAGCAAGGTGTCGATGAAGAGGGGAACTTTATTCCACACCGCATTGCCATGGTTGGTTTTGCTAGCGGTTATGAAACAAGCAATTGGGGTCAAGTGACTCAGAATTTTGAGAATACAGAATTGCTCACTACCTCTACTAGGCAAGCCATCGGATATCGAGCATTGGGTTCTGATGCAGACAATTATGTAGGTGCATTGATCGATGTTGATAGTGAAACAAATATTACGTACTTGAAAAATGTAATCGCTGGTATCAGTAGAGCAGGTGCAACTAGAACTGATTTAGGTATGGAGTTGGCTAGAGGTGTACTCAACAATAACGATGGAGAGAATAGAAACCGAATCGTTGTTATGTTAACAGACGGATTGCCAACTACACACACAGTCTTTAGTAATACTGTGGCGAATGATACAATAACGCACGCTCATGCAATTAAAGAGCAAGAACATCCAGTGTTTACCATCGGTATCTTCCCTGGAGCAGACGACACCAGCTTCCCAGCTTACATGCAATCAGGAGATGAAATACAACGTGCGAATCGCTTCATGCACTTGGTGTCATCAAACTATCCGAATGCTACAGCGTTAAATAATGCTGGTGCAGGTGGCAGTATCGACAGAGGCTTTTATTTCTCTGATGCTAGTACCGATGAGTTGGTTGAATCATTCCAAAAGATCACTCAATCTGTAAATACGACCAATACTGAACTAACAGAAGAGACCGAAATGATCGACTACCTCATCCCGCAGCTGAATTTACCTATTGATGTGAATGGCAATCCTGTAGTTCAGGTATTTACGGCCAAAGTTACTGAAATCGGTGATGATGGTATACCAACAGCTTGGGGCTCTGAAGAGGAAGCTTCTGACATCAAAGTTACTTTGGATGATTCAGACAACTCGGTTAATGTAACAGGTTTCGATTATGCTGAAAACTTCGTTGCAAAAGATAATGAAGGCGTTGTGCGTGGTAAAAAACTCATTGTACGCTTTAGTTCACTTGTTGATGAAGATTTCATAGGTGGAAACACTGTCTATACGAACGAAGATGGATCAGGTATCTATGTACCAACGAAAGATGGTGATCCTGAGCTCTTAGAAGAGTTTCCAAAGCCTGAAGTAGATGTCCCCTTAAGATTCAGTTTCGAGATGGAAGATAAGGCAATTTACCTGACAGAATCCATAGAGCCTTGGACCTTACTCAAAAATGATGCTTTGGCATTCAAAGTCAACGATACGGAGTTCGATCTTAACGGTGAGAACAATGAGT
>CAYXVJ010000012.1:0-865 GCA_964468675.1 uncultured Oscillospiraceae bacterium | reverse complement strand
GTCACCATCGTCTACACCGTAACCAGTGAAGATGAAGTTGCTAATTATGGTACTTACACCATCTTACCTGGAGCGATTGAAGGCAAATGGCAAGCTAGTAACGGAGATGTTTTACCAGAAGAAAAAACAACATTCAAAATCACTGCCCATGTTACACCGACCGAAACTGGTGACGCGATCGCTATTTATCCAAATGCTACTGGTGATGTACACGTCTACGTGCCGTGTGTAAATGGTGTAGATGAAACCATCTGGTTAGGTGAAACAACTGACCTTCAAGATCAAATGCTGATGGACACTCCTGCTTGGGTCTCTAGTACAACAGATACTGTGTTTCCAGAAGGTGATCCACCAACAGTTGAACTAAGACCAGACTTTGTCTCAGGCAATGAGCCAGGTACAGACTTTGGTACAGGTGAAAACTATGCACCGACTGTAGATTCTAGGTTCATGATCGAAGTATGGATTGGTGAGACACCTGTGACTGACCTATCCAATATTACATCGTCCGTAGATGGGCAAACAGGAACGCATCATTTCACAGTTTTTGTGAAGCGAGGTTCTTTGACGATCAAGAAGGAAGCAGCTGAAGGAACAGACATTGATCCAAATCAGACCTTTATCTTCAATGTAACAGGACCAAATAGCAAGACATGGACGATTGCAATTCAAGGTACAGGCGAAAGAACCATTACAGGTCTTGCTGTCGGTACATACACGATCGAAGAAGATACCGATTGGTCCTGGCGCTACGACCCTGTAGGTGGAGCAGATGGTGTAACAAAGACTGCGGCTTTTGGTCATGGTCACGGAGATGCAAACAAGACTGTAGTCTTCCAAAACGAAGAGACGAATGACAAATGGC